>JAEEXN010000050.1 GCA_016291595.1 Prevotella sp. | reverse complement strand
ATAGGACTCTCTCACTCCAGTGATAGGATCCTTTCACTCCAGTGATAGACTGCTCTCGCTTAAATGACTGGCTTCAAAACTGCCTTTCCGAAAGCTGGGGAAAGGCACTCATTGCGTATGGCAAAGATACAAAATAATTGTCGAAAGCGCAAGTTTTTGAAGATCATTTATTAGGTTTTCTTGTAGATTTGTATTACTTTTGTAGTCGCATAATGGCATCTTATTTCATATTAGCTATGGCAACAAACACGCACACCGATACTTACCAGGGTGACTCTCAGTCAACGAGAAACAACGAGCTTCGCAACGCATGGGACTTTGTTGAGAATACTGGCCGCAGCATATTCCTGACGGGTAAGGCCGGAACAGGCAAAACCACGTTCCTGAAGACGGTGGTGGAGCGCTCGCGCAAGCGGCTTATCGTAGTGGCTCCGACGGGTGTGGCAGCCATCAATGCGGGCGGAGTGACCATCCACTCATTTTTCCAACTGCCGTTCTCTCCGTTTGTTCCGGATGCCAAAATCAAGAGTAAGTTCGATTTCAGTCGTGAGAAACGGCGTATCATAGCCTCGCTCGACCTGCTTATCATCGACGAGGTGTCGATGGTGCGTAGTGACCTGCTCGATGCCATGGACTCGGTGTTGCGCCGCTTTCGCGACCATGCGAAGCCTTTTGGTGGGGTGCAGTTATTGATGATTGGCGACTTGCAGCAGCTGGCGCCCGTGGTAACTGCCGAAGATGAGGCGCTTCTGAAACCTTATTACGATACTCCGTTCTTCTTTGGGTCGAAGGCTCTGGCGCAGATAGACTATGTAACCATTGAACTGAGCCATGTGTACCGCCAGCAGGACGACACCTTTATCTCGCTGCTCAACGCCATCCGCGGGGGACATCCTGCTCTTCAGCAGTTGGAAAGGCTGAATCAGCGCTACCAGAAGAACTTCATTCCGCGCCCAGAGGATGGGTATATCCGTCTGACCACGCACAACTATCGTGCCGACCGATACAACGAGAATGAGTTGCAAAAACTTACTTCCGACTCTGTCTGCTTTCAGGCGCATGTCGAGGGAACATTTCCCGAACTGTCATATCCCACCAACGAGACGCTTGAGTTGAAGGAAGGTGCGCAAGTGATGTTCATTAAGAACGACCCTACTGGGCAGCAACGCTATTATAACGGCCGCATCGGGCGTGTAGTACGTCTGACTCAGAGCTCGGTCAGCGTGCTTTGTCAGGGTGACCAACAACCGATCGACGTGGAGCCGTTAGAGTGGGAGAACGCACAATACCAGCTGAACGAGCAGACTCGTGAGATTGAGGCTCATCGCATCGGTACTTTCCGGCAATATCCGTTGCGTCTTGCCTGGGCTATTACCATACATAAGAGTCAGGGACTGACGTTTGAGCATGCTGTCATCGATGCGGGGATGTCGTTTGCTGCGGGTCAGGTCTATGTGGCTTTGAGCCGTTGCCGCACGCTGGAAGGACTGGTACTGGCTTCCCCCATTCCGCCGAATGCCATCATCAACGACAACGATGTGGACTCGTATATTGTGCGACAGAACGAGGAAGCGCGACGAAGCATTGGCTTGCTGCCTGTTTTGAAACAGGAATACCATCGTCAGCTGCTGCTCGAGTTGTTCGATTTTCGCGACCTGATGTCCAACGAGGAGTCCACGGTGCGCCTTTTTGCCGAATACTTCTATCGCAGTCATTCCCAGTTGCTCACGCTCCACAAACAGACACTCGACGGTCTGCAGCAACGCGTCGTGGATGTGGCGCAGAAGTGGTGTAACCTGATTGGACAGCAACCTATCGACGTGTTGCACGGCGATGAGTTTCTGCAGCGTGTGCGGAAAAGCGCCGATTATTTCGCATCAGTCATAGAGGAACTGATGAAGAGCCCGCTCGACATGACAAAAGTTGTGAAGACGAATAATAAGGCGGCCATGAAACGTCTTGATCAGGTGGTGGTTGACCTGCAGAAAGCAACCAGTTCACGTCTTTACTTATTGCGCAAGATGGCTGACAGGGGCTTTACGATTGCGGGCTACCTGCGATATAAGCAGCATGCCATGCTCGACGTGATGGATGATGAGGAACCTGCCAAGAAGAAAGTTCGCAAAGTGCGTGAGCCCAAGCCCAAGAAAGAGAAGAAGGTGAAGACGTGGGTTATCTCGTATATGATGTTCCTGCAGGGAAAGACCGTGGCCGAAATTGCCACTGAGCGCAACCTTACTGCCGGCACCATCATCCAGCATCTCACCCGCTATGTGCTTACAGGTGATCTTCCTTTTGACCGATTGTTGCCTCCGGAAAAACAACGTGCCATTGCTTTGGCTATGGCCAAGTGTTCACCTGGCGACAGTGCCTCAGCCATCAAACTGCTCTGTCCGATGGATGTAACCTACAACGACATCCGGTTGTATCTGGCGGTGAAGAAGGAAGAGTGGCAATAAGAACACATGAATAAGGAAGACTTGATCCGTTTTCCCTCTGACATATTGACCATACTAAGAATCATGCTTATCTTTGTATAGGAATTGTCAGAAAGGAAAACGGATCAGCGTTCCGGTGATTCAATAAGTCTTTTTCGAATTATACCCACCAAATGAGATTCTATAACTCATTTAGAAAGGGTCATGGCATCAATGTCGGGCATCCAGTCATTGGCATTGGAGAGACGGATGACGTTGTCGCCCTTCTTCAGGTTAACGTCGACAGTAACTGTCTGGCGCTCACCCCAATCGCGGGCAGGCACGGTGACGGTCTTTACTTTTTGACCGTTGACGGTAACATCCATCTGTCGCTCATCGCCTGAGAAACAGGCAATCGTCATGCGACGAGGCCCGGACTTCTTTACAAATACGTGCTGCCATTCCAAGGCGTTCTTCTCACTCATGCCGAGGTAGCGGGCGGTATAGCCGCCTGTGGCAGCATGATTCTCACCATAGATGGCGGTAGCCTCCACACCCAATAACTGCTTCAGGTCTGTGGCTTGGTTGTTGCGAATCTCCTGATACATGGGCAGCCATGCGGTCTCTGCCTCATAGGTGGTGCGCTCGATGCGCTTGCCTTTGGCGCGGAATATTTTCGTGCCATGGGCAGGCACTTTCAGTCTGATGGGGTTCTGGTCGTAGAGGTACGGCACTTGCATGAAACAGTCATAGTACTGTATCGCGCCGCCCAGTTCGATGGTGGCAGGATTCAAGGTCACTGTCTGCTCCTTGTCGCTGGGATTATAGACGGCGACGGCGCGCTCTTTGCCACGCAGTTTCTTGATGTCCTTCACCAGTACGAAGCACTCGCCCTGCTTCTCAGCCACATAAGCCTGCAGATGGAGCGGGTCCTGGTTGAGGGCAATCAGGTCCTTGTTGCAGAGCAGTTTAAGCGATTCGGGCTTAATGTTGGCCATGTCGCAGCCGATGAGCAGCGGAGAGGCCATGATGCACCACATGCCGAAGTGGGTCTCATCCTCAATCTTCGACATAGAGCGGCCTACCTCGAGCATGTCCATGTCGTTGTAATGTCCGTCGTGGCAGTAGGCACTCATGTAGAGGTTCTCAGCAAGGATGCCCTTCACCGAGCGCCAGGCGTCGTAGATATCGCCCGTGGTGCGCCACGAGTCTGCTACGCCGTTGACCCATGTGCCGGGATAAGCCCAGCGGCAGATGTTGAACACCACATCTTTTTTGCCGCAGTTGCGAATGGCATTGGAAATCTTTGTGTACTGTGTGCGCTCATCGAGTTTCATGTGATTGCCACCACAATAGTCCACCTTGATGAAGTCGAAATCCCAGTCGCGGAAATAGAGTTGGCAGTCCTCGGTCTCATGTCCGGCAAAACCGACACCGATACCCCAGGCGTGCTTGTTGCCCGAGCCGCAGGTGTTGTCGCCCGCGTCGCTGTAGATGCCCGCTTTCAAACCCAGCGAGTGGATGTAGTCTACCAATGCCCGCATACCAGATGGGAAGAGTTTCGTGTTCAGACGCAAGTGGCCGTCAGCACCGCGGCCATCCCAGTAACCGTCGTCGATATTCACATATTTGAATCCAGCCTCCTGCAGACCCGTCGTGTGCATGGCGTCGGCCTGCTGCCGGATGAGTTGTTCGTTGATGTTTAGTGCAAACGTGTTCCACGAACTCCATCCCATGGTGGGTGTGCGTGTGGCTTTAACAGGGTTTGCTGCCTGAATTGATAGTGCGATGATGCTTGATAACAGGACAATCAGAGTGGTTGATAGTATTCTTTTCATGCTGGTTTTTAGTTTATTGAATGGTTGTATCGTTTTTGTTTCTGTTCTGCAAAGGTACAAATAAGACTGTAAAAACAAAAGAAATGGTGATGGTTTTTGTATTGGGAGACATCAATCTTGTTCGTGGAGGGCTCTTCTGCGATTCTAATCGGCTGCTCTACGATTCTAATCGGCTGCTTTAGCTTTCTGGAAAAGCCTACTCCCTCTCCCAATCGTTAATCTTTCGAAAACATTCAGTTTTTACGTTCTTTCTTCGTATCTTTGCAATCTTCAATGAAGA
Organism: Prevotella sp.; assembly: GCA_016291595.1. Lineage (GTDB taxonomy): Bacteria > Bacteroidota > Bacteroidia > Bacteroidales > Bacteroidaceae > Prevotella. The sequence continues at coordinate 17,608 of JAEEXN010000050.1, read as the reverse complement.
TACAAGACTTATTGCAAATCTATGCCAAGGCTCCGCAGGCCAGAGCGTTGGCGAAAGGACTGGAAAAAGAATCTATTGAGAGCGTTTTCCTGCAGGGACTCGTTGCCTCTGCGGCTCCTGTGTTGTTCGCGTCGGTGGCAGGAAAGTGCCACAAAACGATACTATTTATCCTGCAAGATGCAGATGAGGCAGGCTATTTCTATCACGACCTCACCCAGATGCTGCCAGAGGGACAGGTTTTGTTTTTCCCATCTTCGTATCGCCGTCAGGTGAAATATGCCCAGCGGGATGCGGCTAACGAGATTCTGAGAACCGAGGTGCTGGGGAAACTGCTGAAACCCGAGACAAGTGGGAAGACAGATTCAAGCGCCCATATCCTTAATCCGTCCTCTGAGGAAGAAGGTTTAGTTCCTTCTGCAGATAAAGAATCCAGCCAGGCTGTTTCCGCCAAGGGAGAGGATAAGGACGGATGTTTATTTATTGTCTCTCATCCGGAAGCACTTTCTGAGCTGGTCATCTCAAAGCGAAAACTCGACGAGCGTACTATTCTGTTGCAGACAGGGCAGACCTACGATGTGACGAGTCTGGAAAAACAGATGCGCGAATTGGGCTTTCAGGAGGTCGACTATGTATATGAGCCTGGTCAGTTTGCTGTGCGTGGAAGCATTGTTGATGTGTTCAGCTTTAGTAGTGAGTATCCCTTCCGCGTTGATTTCTTTGGTGATGAGATAGACTCTATCCGTACATTTGAGGTACAGACACAGCTGTCGCGTGACAAACGGCAGCAGATTGAGATAGTTCCCGAACTGGCATCTGTGGCTGGTGAGAAGACCTCGTTCATGAGTTTCCTTCCGAAAGATACAGTGTTGGTGATGAAAGACTTTCTCTATGTTCGCGATGTCATCGACCGCATCTACCGCGACGGTTTCTCATCGCAGGCAATCACCGAGCGCATGGAGGATGCTACGGAGATGGAGCAGCATGCCATGATGCAGCAGATGAAAAGTGAGAACATGCTGGTCAGCGGGACTCAGTTTACGGATGAAGCACTCTCTTTCCGTCGGATGGAGTTTGGAACAAAGCCTACAGGTGACCCCAAGGCGACAATCCGTTTCGACATGTCTCCTCAGCCATTGTTCCATAAGAACTTCGAACTGCTAACACAGACTTTCGAGGACTATATTCTTCGCGGTTATCGATTGTATGTGCTGGCTGATAGTCAGAAGCAAAACCAGCGTCTACACGATATATTTGAGGAGATAAACAAAGATGTCGTGTTTACACCTGTAGAAAAAACTTTGCATGGCGGGTTTACAGACAATACACTTAAGGCCTGTTTCTTTACCGACCACCAGATATTCGACCGATTCCATAAGTACAGTTTGCGTTCCGATACGGCCCGCAGTGGTAAGGTGGCTCTTACGATGAAGGAATTGCAGGAAATGGAGCCAGGCGACTATATCGTGCATGTGGACTTCGGAATTGGTCAGTTTGGAGGGCTGGTGCGTGTCCCGTTACCTACTGTCAACAGTCAGCTCTCATCATCCGATGGTCAACAAGGCTATCAGGAAGTGATTCGTATCATCTATCAGCATGGCGACAAAGTGGATGTAAGTATCCACTCCCTTTATAAAATAAGTAAGTATAAGCGACGCGACAGCGAGGCTCCGCCACGTCTTTCAACTTTGGGAACGGGTGCTTGGGAACGAATGAAAGAGCGTACCAAGACCAAGATCAAGGATATTGCACGCGATCTGATACGGCTTTATGCCGCCCGCAGGCGGGAAAAGGGTTTTGCCTTCAGTGCCGACTCGTTCTTGCAGCATGAGTTGGAAGCGTCGTTCCTGTATGAGGACACACCTGATCAGCTGAAAGCAACCAACGATGTGAAAGCCGATATGGAGAGCTCGCGTCCGATGGACCGCCTTGTTTGCGGCGATGTAGGCTTTGGAAAGACAGAGGTAGCCGTGCGTGCGGCTTTCAAGGCTGCGTGCGATTCGAAGCAGACTGCTGTGCTTGTGCCCACAACGGTATTGGCTTATCAGCATTTCCAGACATTCAAGTCGCGTCTGAAAGGCATGCCTGTACGTGTGGATTACCTTTCCAGAGCACGTAGTGCCAAGCAGACCAAAGAAGTCTTGGCCGATTTGGCAGCCGGGAAAATAGACATATTGATTGGAACTCACAAACTTATCGGTAAAGCTGTGAAATGGAAAGACCTCGGACTGCTGATTATCGATGAGGAACAGAAATTCGGAGTGACTACCAAAGAGAAACTTCGTAAGATGAAAACCAATGTCGATACGCTCACCATGTCAGCCACCCCGATACCCCGGACGTTGCAGTTCTCACTCATGGGCGCGCGCGACATGAGTATCATCCAAACTCCACCGCCTAACCGTTATCCCATTAACACGGAGATACATACCTTCGACTCGGAAATCATCGCTGAGGCGATTAATTTCGAAATGAGCCGTAACGGACAGGTGTTCTTCGTGAATGATAATATTAAGGAACTGCCTCATATTGCCAATATCATTCATAAATACGTACCTGACTGCCGGGTCGCCGTCGGACACGGACAAATGAAACCCGAGGAACTGGAGAAGATTGTGATGGGATTCATGAACTACGACTATGATTTGTTACTCTCAACAACGATTGTGGAGAATGGAATAGATATATCGAATGCCAATACAATCATTATCAATGACGCCCATCGGTTTGGATTGAGCGACCTTCATCAGATGCGCGGACGAGTAGGACGATCGAATAAAAAGGCTTTCTGCTATCTGCTTGCGCCTCCTTTGGCACATCTGAATCAAGAAGCCCGACGTCGCTTGGAGGCCTTGGAGACCTTCTCGGAACTGGGCAGCGGCTTTAATCTGTCGATGCAGGATCTTGATATACGTGGTGCAGGCAATCTGCTGGGTGCCGAGCAGAGCGGATTCATGGAGGAACTGGGTTACGAGACCTATCTTAAAATACTTAAACAGGCCATGGCTGAGTTGGCTAACGAGGCTGTTCCTACAGAGAGCATGGATTCACGGGAAGAGAGTCAAGAAAAACGGAAAGTCGGTAGCACGGGTCCGAAAACAGTACGTATCCCACAGCTTCCCACAGTTAACGCTCAACTGGATTATGTTGATGACTGTGCCATAGAATCTGACATAGAGATGTACTTCTCCGACCAATATGTGCCTAATGATGCCGAACGTATGCTGCTTTATCGTGAACTCGACAATCTGTCCAGTCGTCATGACCTCGACGTTGCGTTGGAGGAATATCGTTCTCGTTTGAAGGACCGTTTCGGAGACATTCCAGATGTTGCCGAAGAGCTGATACGTGTCGTTCCTCTGCGGGTGTTGGGTAAGCAGTTAGGTGTTGAGAAAATTATGCTGAAACAGCAGAAAATGTTTCTCTATTTTGTCAGCAATACCAACAGTCCGTATTATCAAAGCGATGTGTTCGGGCGCGTGCTAGAGTTCTTGACGAAGGAGGTGCGCCGATGCAATCTGCGGGAGATAAACGGTAAACGTTCGATGGTTGTGTCGGATGTGCCTACTGTTGGCGAGGCATTGAGAGTCTGTCGTGCCATACTCTCAAAGTGATTACTTTTTTTGATGTAAATAACACAGACCGTATCTGAATCTTTGGATACGGTCTGATGTACTAACAAATAACTAACCTAAAAAAACTCTGTTCCTATGCTGAGAGAGGCTTAGGCAACGATATAGAAGTAGAGACTTCTAATTGCTCATTCTGTTTTCAAGATACTGTTTCAGGTCTTTCCAACGATAGTAAGGAAAACAGTCTGTTTTGAGTGGCACCGAACTCTCACGCTCGTTGTGTAGAATCTTCACTAAGATGTCGTTAGAGGCATTTTTGTAGAAGATGAGCTGAATGTTGGCAGCCATGGGCGTAATCTTGTAAGAGCTAAAATATTTGTATAGTTCATGAAAGTCTGTTGGAATGTTGCGGCATTCATCGAGCTGCATGATATAGGCCAAGGGGACAATCATGGCATCATGTCCGAAGCGAAGGTCAGCGCCATGTCCTCCACAACTGATTACACTGTCAGCTTTGCTGATGATATCTCTGACCAACGGATAATGAGCCTTGTAACGGGGAGCACAACCCGGGAATAGGCCTATAGACCGGCACCACGACACATTATCCATTTGCCACATGGCAAACAGTTCGTCGTCAGTGAAGGCATCCCAAAGTGTGATGCTTAATTCGGGTAGTCCTTGCAGGTCGATGGCTATTTTGAAGAGTGCCCACATGAGTTGTTCTTGCTGGCTATGATGCTTAGGGTAGCCTTTGCCAATAAATAACGATGACATCAGTCGGTCTGCATTGAACAGCCGTTTCTCAAAATCGTGGGTTTTCTGCTCATAGACGCTATCCTGATGTGTCGCTGCAAACTCTTTGGTTCCGGCAGCGATATAATACATATAACGCTTGCTGGTTTCCATAAAGATGTCGGCAGCAGGAGCCTTGTCTTTGAGACTCATACAGAAGTTACCCATACTGACGATGCATCGTCGTGATTGTGATGCGATGGCATGGACTTGGGCTCCCTCACTAAAGGCTTCGCTGCAACGTTCGTACATCCTCGCTGCTATTCCCTGATGTTGTTCTCCTCCAAGACGGGTCAGGTCGCCGTCCCTGTCAATAGCGTCGATACTTGCGGCTCTCACACGCGCCAGTACGTCTTTGCCATATCCAGTCAGAATGCCCATCGTGTCAGCCAGTGATAGATATCGTAGTGCTCGTTCATAATACTTGAAGGAGTCCATGTATCTGGACCCGTGTCGTCCGTAATGGCTAATATAGAATGGAACGTATCCTGTAGGAGGTAGGCTTATCTCACTTGCAGGTGCCTGATAAGCAAAGTAGGTTCCTCCCGTTTGCCTGACATCCTGCAGCACTTCTGACTTTGTTGTCTGTGCGCAGAGTGTCAGACAAGGGAAAAGGAAAAATGGTAATAACAGTTTTTTCATGTTATTATTGAGTACCGACAGTTAATAACCGGGATTCTGGTCGCTGTCGGAGATGAGATTGTTCGAGTTGATTTCTATCGTCGGGAAGGGGAGCAGCATGCCCCGCTTAGCCATGTCCATGGTGCATTCGAACCAATCGTCCTTGTACTTGGCAGACGAAGGATTTGTGCAGTTCGTGGGATGAGCGTTGTGGGCAATCCAGTAGTCGAGAAGGAACTGTGGTCCGCGACGACGCAGGTCGAAGAATTCTGTCTGTTCACCAATCATCTCGTAGAGACGCTCGTACATGATACGCTTACGGAACTCCTGCTTGGTCATTCCACTCCAATTTGCCGGCTGTTCTGCTGCGGGTGTAGCACTGTTACGGGCACGGGCAAGAACCTCATTGACATACTTGTATGCTGCCTCAGGGCCGCTCACCTCATTGGTGGCCTCGGCCAGCATCAGCAGGACGTCGGCATATCTGAGATAGATGAAGTTCTGTGTGGTGTACTGTGCCACATATCGGGAGTCGAGGAATTTCTTCAGATACACATACATACGTGAGCTACCGCTACTGCTGTTGTAGGCGGGATAGATTTTTGTTGTGGATGTACCCCCCTTGGTCGTGTAACTGTTGTAGATAATACCTTCCTCAATGCGTGGATCACCAGGATATTGCCCCTGCCATGTATCAAAGATATACTTTGAGGGGCGGTAACGGCCGTATGGGTCGCTAGCCTGATTTGGTGTGTAATCGCTCGACGCAGGAGCTATGCCTTGCGTATAGGTGTTGGCATTGACATCAGAGAACTGAATCTCGATGATGGACTCAGCCGTATTTCTGTTTTGTGGATTGTAAAGTTCCTGCAGGGTGACAAGCTGGTATTTTCCATAAACCTTCTGCGCCTCGTCGATACACTTCTGCCAGTAGGGAGACCCCTCTTCGTTGCCAGCCAGCGTGAGATATGTCTTTGCCAATAGGGCATGGGCTGCATATTTGTTGGGACGACCATCTAACGGATTCTTCTCGGGAAGGAGCTCTGCTGCAGTCGTCAGGTCAGAGATAATCTGCTCATAACACTCCTCAGCGGTAGACCGTGCCATGTCAAGATTCTCGCTCGTAATGGGTGTTAATCTGAGAGGTACGCCTCCAAAGGCTCTCACAAGATTGAAGTACATCATTCCACGCAGAAGATGTGCCTCACCCTTAGCACGTTGCTTCATCTCATCAGAAGCACCACTGTCGTCAATCTTATCGAGTAGGTCATTACAATTGGCTATCACCGAATAGTATGATTTGAAATGACGGCCGACGTACTTGTCGTCAGGTGATACTTTCATGGCTCTCATGTCGACGTACGAGGAACTGGTGTTAGCACATGTACCACCGGTTGTACAGAAAATGGTCATATAGTCAGAACCGAAGCAATGATAATTGAGTAACTCGTGATAGCATCCAGCTAAAGCGGATTCTACGCTTTCATTTGTAGCATATACAACGGCTGCTGATGGGAAAGAGTCGGTATCTTCCTCAAGTAAGGAATCACAGGATGTCAGACAGAGAGCAACCATGAGTCCTAACGAATATTTAATCATCTTTTTCATAGTCTATCTATATTAGTCTGTTATTATTCATTAGAAAGAAATATTAACACTGAGGCTATATGAACGGTTGACAGGTGAGCTACCATAGTCAATACCGATACGCTTGGAATCGTTAGTGAAGCTGTTCACATCAGGATCATATCCAGTATAATTGGTGATAGTGAACAGGTTGCGGCTAGTGAACGTCAGCAAAACGCCGTTGACATAGTTGTTTCGCTTGATAGGGACATTCCAGGAGAGACTCAGGCTGCTCAGGCGCAGGAAACTGCCGTCTTCCACAAATCTGTCGGTGAGTTCGCTCAGCTTAGTACCGATCTTCGGATAGGTGTTGCTGGGTTTGTCAGGACGCCAAGCATCGTAATAGGCCTCTCTCAGAATGTTGTATTCCAGATAAGTGTTACTGTTGTCTAACTTATTACCGTTGATCAAATCGTTGCCGATGGTTCCGAAGAATTTGGCTGCAAGAGTAAAGGCCTTGTATCTGATAGATGTGTTGAATCCGTAAGTGATGTCGGGGTTGGGGTCACCCAAGATGACACGGTCTTCTGTGGTGATGGTTCCATCACCGTTGGTGTCGATATAGGCAATGTCACCTGCTACCAGTTTTGTACCGTTATAAACGAGTTCGCCAGCTTGTTCATCCGACTGAAAAATACCATTGGTCTTATAACCCCAAAACAGTCCTATTGGCTTTCCTTTGATGAAAATATTCACAGGATATGCCTCATGACCATAGTAGGAGAGGTTTGTTCCATAGTATGCCTGATAGGTCTCCAGACCGTATTGTGTCTCGGGAAGTCCGAGGTCAAGAATCTTGTTCTTGTTGTGCGAGATGTTTCCGCCAACAGTCCAAGTGACATCCCTCGTGGCTACCGGAACAGCATTCATGGAGATTTCAATACCATTGTTTTGAATGGTTCCACGATTGACATAAATAGAACTGTGTCCTGTAGATACTGCCGTGTTCATCGACTGCAGGATATCGTTTGTTGTCTTGTGGTAGGCATCGAACGAAAGGGTCAGGCGGTTGTCGAAGAATCCAAAGTCAACACCTGCATTATATTGTGTGGTGGCTTCCCATTTCAAATTAGGATTGGATATTTTCGACGGCTGCAGGCCAACCAGATTGGAGCCGCTGCCAGTAGCATACTCTGCAGTGCCATAGGTGTTTTGTGTAGCATAAGCAGAGATACTCTGGTTACCTGTCATACCCCAGCCGAGCCTGAGCTTGAGATTGCTAACCCATTTGCTGTCTCTCAAGAATGGCTCTTGGTTGACTCTCCATGCCAGTGCAACCGATGGGAAGAAACTGTAGCGGTTGTCTTTCTGGAATTTACTTGAACCGTCAATACGACCAGTGAACGTTACGAGATATTTGTCCAAGTAGCCGTAATTCACTCTCAGCAGCGATGAGGCCGTTGTCTCATTCGTAAATGAGTGAGTGTTCGTATAGGTCTTATTGGCATATTCAATACCATCGATGCCCAGAGAGAGAATAGAGAAATCCTCACCAACCATACCGAAGCGGTTGGCTTCTCTGCGCTCATAGGTTACACCGGCCGTACCAGACAGGTGATGAACACTATTCAATTTGTAATCGTAGTAGAGTAGTGCTTCGAATTCTTTCTTCTCACTTTTCAGTTCACTGATACCGAGCTGTCCGTTTACTTTCATTCCGTTATAGACACCTATGTTGTACCAGCGTGAACGTGTCTTGTCACGTGTGTCGTATGAGCCCATCACGTGGAAGGTAAGTCCCTTGATAATTTTATAGTCAAGTGCGACGGATGCGATGGCTCGGTTCTCCTTCGAGTGGTCAGCATAGTCAGTGAGCCATTTATCCGGAGTTAGCCGTAAACCAGTGTCGTCTTCATCTTCCTCAGGATCTGCATCGGCAAATGGCTTGGCAAGAATAGCATGGCGGGTAAGGCTGGTTTTAGAGTTACCCAGACCATCGGTTCCCGCAGTCATGTCGTTGATTCTGCGTACCATATTGAACGTTCCTTTGAGGGTCAGGCGGTTATTGAGTTTGTACTTGTAGTTGGCGCGCAAGTCGAACTGCTCAAGTCCTGTATTCCTGATAATACCATCATTGCTAATATAACCACCGGCAATGAAATAATTGTATTTTTCCCCACCGCCACTTGCAGACAGACGATACGATTGTGTGGTAGCCGTATGGGTCAGTTCTTTCTGCCAATTGCGGTTTGTAGGACGGAAGGTTTCATCGTAGTAGCCTTCGTTCCTTTCGTTTCGATAAGCTACATACTCTTCAGCATTAAGCATATCGATTTCCTTGCTGGGGTTGCCCCATTCGAATCCTACAGAAAGGTTGATCTGAGCTTTCTTATTCTTTCCTTCTTTAGTTGTGATCAGCACGACACCATTCGAGGCACGCGAACCGTAAATGGCAGTGGCAGAGGCATCCTTAAGAACCTCGATGCTTTGGATATCTTGAGGGTTAATACCAGTAAGACCTGTCTGGGTGGTCTGTACCGGGTCGCCGCCTGTACCACCGCTTACAGCATTAGCCGCATCTTCTGTAGCATCATCCATAATAATACCATCAATGACGTAGAGCGGCTCTTTGTTTCCATTCAGTGTGGAGGTACCACGAATACGTACGTTGATAAGTCCGCCGGGCTGCGAGTTACCAGAGTTGACATACACACCAGGAGCGTTTCCCTGTAGCAGGTGGTCGATACCTGTGTTGAATCTCGCCATCTCATTGTCAACGGCGACGGAGGAGAGTGAACCCGTCAGGTCGCTCTTCTTCATTTGTCCGTAACCGACGACAACCACTTCATCAAGGCTGTGGGAGTCTTCAACCAGATTTATGTCCAGTTGGCGGCTGTTACCCACTTTTATCGTCTGTGTCAGATAGCCGATATAGCTAACCTGAATGCTTGAACCCTTAGGTACTGTGAGAACATAGCGTCCGTTGACATCGGTCACGGTTCCATTCGAAGTTCCTTTTTGCGTCACGCTGGCTCCAATGACAGCTTCACCGTTCTCGTCGACAATTCTTCCGGAGATGGTCTGCTTCTCTGCCGATTTTGTCTGTGTTCGGGGAACAATGACAATTTGATTGCCTTTTACCTCGAGGGTGAAGTTGGTGCCCTTCAGTAATTCCTCAATAACTTGTGGAACACTTTTGTTCTTTTGATTGAGAACAACTTGACGATTCACATTGAGTTTGGATGCATTGTAGGCAATCTTGTAGTTGCTTACCGACTCAATCTTCTCAAATGCTTGTTTCAGGGTTAGCCGTTCATTGTTAAACGACACATTCTGAGCCTGAATAGAAAGACTGCCCGCCAATAGCAAGACGGCAGCCATCCTGAGAATGCGAATTTTTCTTTCTTTCATATTAAGGGTCTGTTAATAGAACATAGTGTAGATTCTACACTTAGGACAAAAAAATTGTCCTTAATACCCAATCGCATTCTGTTAAAAAATCCAAAAAACTATTTAATGAAGATGTCGTTACCGTTAATCTCGTAACTAAGTGAAGGAATGAGCATCTTGAATACGGCCATAATATCCTCTGCTTTCTCATTAGAGTTGAAATGTGCCCGTATGGTTTGTTCATTATACTTGTCGTTCAGCACATGAATCCTTACATTGTAAGCACGCTCCAATTGCTGAATTGCCTGTCTGAATTTTGTTTCCTCAAAATACAGAGTACCCGTACGCCACGCGGATTTGTTCTCCGCCCTCACCTTTTGAATACTAACCTCACCGCTCTCAGAATCGAATTCAATCTGCTCGTTAGGAGACAGGATAAAAGGTTTTTTCTGGTTTTCTATGTTCACCTGAATCTTTCCCGTTTCCAAGGTTGCTATGATACGGGGATTGTCGGGATAAGACATTACGTTGAAAGTTGTTCCAAGTACTTTCAGCTTAATTTGGTTGACATCTACTATGAAGGGGCGCTTGTCTTTTACGACCTCGAAGAAAGCCTCACCGGAAAGACATACATTCCTCTCTGCTGACACAAACCGCGAAGGATAAATTAGCGAGCTGCCTCCGTTAAGCCATACTTTCGAACTGTCGGGCAGGGTGATGAGATTTCTTTCGCCATTAGCAGTAAACTTATGTACAAACTCGATATCCTTATAAGGATTTCCCTGTCCTGTGAAGAAATAAATGGAGCCGCACAGACAAAGGAACGGGACAGCCCAGATAGCGGCAATCCTTAACCACGAAAGCTTTCTTTTAGTGTTCTCTATTCCGAATACCTTTTTTTTTATATCCTGGTAGGCATCCTCGACGGATGCCTCATCCATCGGCTTTTCTTCCAGTTCCGTCCAAATCTCGCGGAACGCAATGTCCGTATCCTCCTCTGAGTGTGCAAGCCGGTCATGCACCCTCGAAACGATTTCATCCGAGACATTATGATGGAAGAAATACTGAACGATGTTATGTATATACTTACTCAATTCTCACCTCTTTTTTATAGATAGACAATAAAAATAACAGTTACCCCCAATTCAATAATAACAAAATAAGAATTTTTAGCATTTTCCTGATTTCTCCAAGAGCCAGGTTGATATGATTCTCCACAGTTTTCTTTTGTAGTCCCAATCTTTCAGCTATGATGTCGTTGCTAAGTCCTTCCTCCCTGCTCATCTTATAAATTGTCTGCCGTTGCGGGGGCATGTTCTCCACAATCATGTCTATCAGGAGCTGCAAGTCTTGAGCCTCTATCTGGTCGATAGGAGTATCGTCTCCAGTGGTGATATTCCTGGCACTTGATATGTCTATGGTATATGCTTTGCGGGAGGCAATGTGATTCAGGACGGTATTCTTGGTAATGGTGTACAGGAAAGAATCAAAATTCCGTACGTTTGCCAGTTTGTCGCGATTAGTCCATAGTTTGATAAAGACAAGTTGTGAGATGTCATCAGCATCAGCCTCATTCTTGATGAAGCCTAACGTGAATGCACGAACTTTGGGATAAGCAGCCTTGAAAACCATGTGATAAGCCTCATGGCTGCCTGTTATCAGTTCGTCTATGATGTTCTTGCTGATGTCCATTTCTTGGTATATAGAATATGGTTGCAAAAATAAATGAATTTTCCGTAACCACCAAAAAAAATAAACAAAAGAATCCCGCCGAAGCGGGATTTCTTATGAGTTGAGTTCAGCCAGATTCTTTGCGATGACCTCGTCGGGCAACTCGTAGTTGCGCAGGTCGCCGTTGAGGTATGCGTCGTACGACGGCATGTCTATCAGCCCGTGGCCGCTCAGGTTGAACAGGATAACCTTCTGCTCGCCCGTCTCCTTGCACTTCTTAGCCTCGCGGATGGTGGCGGCAATGGCGTGACAGCTCTCCGGTGCGGGGATGATACCCTCGGTACGCGAGAACAGGATACCTGCCTCGAAGGTTTCCAACTGTGGAATGTCCACACCGCGCATGAGTCCGTCTTTCAGCAGCTGGCTCACAATCATGCCTGCACCATGGTAGCGCAGTCCGCCCGCATGGATGTTGGCTGGCTTGAAATTGTGGCCCAGCGTGTACATAGGCAGCAACGGTGTGTAGCCGGCCTCGTCGCCAAAATCGTAGCGGAACTGGCCTCGTGTGAGTTTCGGACAGCTGGCAGGCTCTGCAGCGATAAACTCGGTTTGCTTGCCCTCGAGGATATTATGGCGCATAAACGGGAATGCGATGCCTCCGAAGTTGCTTCCTCCGCCGAAGCAGGCAATGACCATGTCGGGATACTCTCCAGCCATCTGCATTTGTTTCTCAGCCTCCAGACCGATGATGCTCTGGTGCAGGGCCACGTGGTTGAGCACCGAGCCCAGTGTGTATTTGCAGTTAGGCGTGGTCGTTGCCAGCTCTACAGCCTCCGAGATGGCCGTGCCCAGTGAGCCTGGATGAATCGGGTCGCGCGTGATGATGTCCTTTCCTGCACGTGTTGACATTGACGGTGAGCCCGTTACGGCGGCACCGAATGTACGCATGATGAGTGAGCGGTAGGGCTTCTGCTGCATGGTGATTTTCACCTGATAGACGGCAGCCTCCAATCCGAACACTTTGGCGGCGTAGCTCAGGGCGGCACCCCATTGTCCGGCACCCGTCTCGGTGGTCACGTTGGTTGTCCCCTCCTGCTTGGCATAGTAGCACTGGGGCAGGGCAGAGTTGATCTTGTGCGAGCCAAGAGGGTTTACACTCTCGTTCTTGAAATAAATATGTGCGGGAGTGTCGAGTGCCTCTTCCAGGGCATAGGCGCGCACCAGCGGGGTGGAGCGGTAGTATTGGTATTTCTCTTGTACCTCCTCGGGAATGTCAATCCATGCATGCTCGGTGTCCAGTTCCTGTTTGCAACACTCAGTCGGGAAGATGTGAGCCAGATCCTCCCATGTCAGCGGCTGTTTGGTGGCCGGATGGATAGGCGGCATGGGCTTGTTCACCATGTCTGCCTGGATGTTGTACCACTGTTTTGGCAATTCACTTTCCTGCAAGATAAATTTCTTCTGTTTCATGTCTGTAGTTATTTTGAAATTGGTAATCGTTTAATTCTTAATTCGGAACAAGAAAAGAGGTCTGTCGTAAGAACGGCAGACCTCTTTGTGATTATAGTTGTTTGTTACATACACAATGCTGGCGACTCACGACTATTTCAATCTTGAGCAGCGCCACCAATATGTAGAAAAACGTACTGTCATCATTTTCTTGTTTTCTCTGTTTCGCTTGCAAAATTAAAGCATTTTGCTGAAACCACCAAACAATTGGATAGATATTTTCGATATTTCTTCATGATTTGACTTTTTGCATAACTGCCGATGCTTTTCGCTAACCTCGGAAAGTTGAGCTGACGAAACTTGAATAATTAAGATAAAATCATTACCTTTGCCGACTGAAATGATTATACTGTTCACAATCCTTGCCTATTTCGCCCTGTTGATGCTGTTCAGCAGACTGACCGGCCGCAGAGCCGACAACGATACTTTCTACCGGGGCAACCGCCAGTCGCCATGGTATATGGTGGCTTTCGGCATGGTAGGTGCGTCCATATCGGGTGTGACGTTTGTCAGCGTGCCGGGCATGGTATTGCATTCCGACATGACTTACATGCAGACATGTTTGGGATTCATTCTCGGATACATAGCCGTAGCGTTTATCTTGTTGCCTGTCTATTACCGCATGAATCTCACCACCATTTACACCTATTTATATAATAGGCTGGGGGAGCGGTCGTACAAGACCGGCGCCTGGTTCTTCCTGTTGTCGAAGATGACGGGAGCTGCCGCCCGATTCTATGTCGTATGTATCATCCTTCAGCGGTTCGTGCTCGATGCGCTGGGCGTTCCCTTCTTCCTGACGGTCATCTGTATGGTGGCGCTTATCTGGCTTTACACACGCCGTGGTGGCATCAAAACGCTGGTATGGACCGATACGCTGCAGACCACCTGCATGTTCACCGCCCTGCTTCTCATCATCTGGCAGGTCATACAGGCCCTGGGCATGACGCCATCTGAGGCGGTGGCGGCCATGTTGGATGACGGCCATAGTCGGGTGTTTGTGTTCGACGACTGGGTGTCGCGGCAGAACTTCTGGAAACAGTTTCTCAGCGGAATATTCATAGTCATCGTGATGACCGGACTGGATCAGGACATGATGCAGAAGAACTTGACCTGCAAGTCGTTGCGCGAGGCTCAGAAAGATATGTGTACCTATGGTGTGGCGTTTGTTCCCGCCAACCTGCTGTTCCTCTCGCTGGGTGTGCTCCTAACGTTGCTTGCTGCTCGTCAGGGAGTGGCTCTGCCACAAGCAGGCGACGAGCTGTTACCCATGTTTGCGGCCACTGGATTGTTGGGGACGACGGTGCTCGTATTGTTCTCGTTGGGTATCGTGGCTGCCTCGTTCTCGAGTGCCGATAGTGCACTTACGGCTCTTACCACCAGTTTCTGCGTTGACATTTGCGGCCGTAAGGGTGATGAGCTGCTGCGCAAGCGCTCCCACATCGGCATGGCGGTGGTCTTTGCCGCCTTCATTCTTTTGTTCCGTCTGCTAAATTCGCAGAGCATCATTGATGCCATCTATGTCATGTGCTCCTACACCTACGGTCCGCTGCTGGGCCTCTTTGCCTTCGGACTGCTGACTCGTAAACAGACAAACGACCGCTATGTGCCTTACATAGCAGTCGCTTCTCCATTGATATGTTTTGCCCTCGACTGGCTGACCAGCCACTACATGGGCTATAAGTTCGGCTACGAGCTGTTGATGCTGAACGGCCTCCTTACCTTCGCGGGGCTGTGGATGGCTGGAAGAAAGATGCCCGTCACTTCACATACTGATTAAGTGGTTCCACAACGAAGGATGTAACCAGATATATGCGCCTACGCATAACATGGTAAGTAATAGTAGAATGATTACATTACCTGTAGCAACGATAGATGACGGAAATCTGCGCATGATGATGACGGTCACAGACGTTCAATCTCACTCTGTCCGGCCACTCCACCCTTATATTTCGATTTTGAGGGATTGAAGGTATAGGTGGCACGAAAATAAAAACCGCGTGAAGAACTCTTTCTCCAATAGTCCTTACGAAGTAGTCCAACTTCTTGGTATCCTTTTGTTCGCTGTATATTGAAGATGTCTGTAGCGCCACATGATAACCGCCAGTTGTTAATGCGTTTAGTCACACTGAAAGTGGAAGAAAAGTCAGCAGACTTATAATCCATGACAACATAGCCTTTACTGTTCCACGATGCATTGGCCGAGATGGTCCAGTTCCTTGGCAGGGTGAATATGTTTTTCCATGAAGCGCCGTAAGTAGGTTTGTTGTAATTTCTGCCGAGATGGCTGAAATGTTGCAATTGGAAGTATCCTTCCCATGTCGGTCTCCAAAACGAAAACTTAGGCGAATAAACTAGCATTGAGCCTATCCCGCTACCCGTCAGGTTTTGGTAAGTGTTGTATACGGCAGGTCTTTGTTCGTAAATGCTTGAGACAAGTTCCATGACGTCCTTTGTATAGTTGTAGTCTATGAGCAATTGCAGGTCTTTCCATAGGCCCATCAGCGTGAGTTTGTGGCGATAGGTAGGCCTGAGTGAGGGGTTTCCTTCACTGTAGATGAAACTGTTTACAAAATTGATGCCGCTATAAAGCATACTGTAGGATGGTTTTTCTATCACCATCTTGTAGCTCAACGATAACGATAATTCACCCAGCGTGGAGGACATGGATATACTTGGAAAGAAATTACCATACGATCGGCTCGACTTGCTGCGTTTGCCGTTTACGTCGTTTTTGAAGTCAACATATTCGTATCTCATTCCGGCTTCTCCCCAAATCGGCCCTAGTTTTCGGCTATACGAGGCAAACGCGTAGGCAGTGCTTTGTTTAGTCAGGTTTCTTGACGAGGGTACATCGGTGTCAGACAACTGGCTAACCAGATAATTCTGATCGGTCTTGGTAAAGATAAAATCTCCTCCCCATGTCAACTTGCCACCCATCAAGGCTGTGGTGACCTTGGCTTCCACGGCCATCACATCTGAAATTGATTCCCTCTCTGTGTTGATGTTCGACACTTTGGCATTTCGGTCTTCAGCGAACTGTTGCTCCTGATTCCGTTCGCCATGGCGGAAGGTTGCGTCAATCTGGAACGACCAGTTCTTGTTCAACTGAGCGTCGTAGTAGGCTGTTACTAAGTGTTGATTGGTATTAGAACTCAAGTGGGATGTGGAAGTAAAAAGTGAGTTCTCTTCCTGATAGCGGAAGAAGTTGCTTCCGGTCATGTCTGTTTTGTTATTCCATGACGGAGAATAGCTATATCGCAGTCCGAATGATTGCTTTTTCGAAAGATTATAGTTGAATCCAGCTGAGGCCCGTGCATGTTCGCCGCTTGAATTCTGTTTGCTCTCAATGCCAGCATCTACATTTTCATTGTTGAAAGGAAACTGATAGGTTACGATGCTTCTCATGCGGTTTTTTTGAAGTGAATAGTTAGTATTGAGAAACACGTCAAGACCTTTGTGCCTGTAGTTTATGTTGACACTCTCTTGATGAGAGAAATAATCAGACTGGTTGGCGCTAGCACTGATATTGCCACCCAGTCCCTCGCCAGCAGGCTGCAAAGTGGTTATATGAATGACTGCATTCACATTTGAAGCGTAGCGGGCACCGGGATTCATGTCAATGCGTATGTCCTTAATCATGTTGCCTTTTATTTGGAGCAGCTCATTTTTATTTCGCATTTTGCGGTTGTTAATATAGATAAGTGGCTTTCCGCGCCCAAACACATTGATAGATGTTCCTTGTCCGCTGATGAAGGGTAATTGCTGGATGACGTCGGTCACGTCATCGAGCTTACTCAAAGCAGTGCCTTGTATGTTGGCAACCAGTTCGCTCCCTTGCATGCGATACGTGGGACGTTTCCCTTTCACCACCACCTCGTCCAAAGTGGTTTGCTTGTTACTCATGATGATATTCATATTGGTGGATGGCACGAGATATTGTGAAGCAAACCCTATATAGCTTACTTTCAATATGCAATCAGCCTTCTCTGTTGTCACCGAGAATTTTCCGTCAGCATCAGTTACGCAGCCGGCTATAAACGATGAGTCTTTCTTTTCGAGTAAGGTGATGTTAGCATATTGTATGGGCTGAAGGCTCTCGTCGGTGACAATGCCGCTAATGGTTTGTGCATAAGAGGATGATATAAAAGCTAATAATAATATGAGAGAGACAAACAGCTTCATAGTCTTTTCCTTTCTTCTTTTTCCAATTATTTACTATTTTTCATATTACTTAATTGTTGTTGTTGGCAAAATTAAAACAAAAATGTATTCGTTCCAAATTATAAGCGGTTTTATTTTTAACATTGTTACAGTTTTATTTTAGAGAATAATAGTAGAATTCCATTCATAAAGGGTGGAATAAAGTGTGAAGTAACGTTAAATGATAATAAAACTGTAACAATAGAATCGTATAATTACGCACCCCAATTATTTTTTTTTAATTTTGAGATGCATAATAGAAAGATATTTGTAATGAAGAAACT
>JAEEXN010000140.1 GCA_016291595.1 Prevotella sp. | reverse complement strand
TGTCAGAAAATCGGAGGGATAGTCCCTTTGATTTCATTATTCTTTTCGATTTTGTGATTTTGTGACATGTGACTTTGTGACATTAAGCACCTTCCGACTATTTATTTATTCATTTTTTCGATTTGTGACGTTGTGACATGTGACTTTGTGACATTAAGCACCTTCCGACTATTTTCGGGGGGTAGTCAGACTCTAAAGGTAGTAATAAGATAGTAATAATATTATATATTATTTATATTATTATATATTTATTAACATATAATACCGGCTATTTTACCCCCTCGACCATCATCTGCACTATGGAAACACCTTAATGTCACAAAGTCACATGTCACAACGTCACATTTTCCCATTTCTACGCTGGCAGGGGTGAAAAACATGCCTTTTATTGGCGTAATCATGCCTTTTTATTGGCGAATACATGGTTTCTACGAGCGCAACCACACCTTCTATCGGCGTAACCATGATTTCTACGAGCGCAAACATAGCGTCTACAAACGCAAACATAGCGTCTACAAACGCAAAAATGGCATCTACAAACGTAAACATGGCTTCTGCGGGCGTAAACATACGCGAGTCCGACAAATTCAGCCTTCGTTTAGAATCATTCATTTCTATCGAGTGCGGACTAAAAGTCGGACTTTTGCCAAAACAGAATGTGCAAATCATTGATTTAACGTACTTTACAAAAGATTAGCATCATAAGAAGACTATTATGTTGCCAACATTAACAGGTAAGAATCCACTTTCCGCTCGTTTGGGGGTCTAAGATCTATTGCTTTGTAACGACGGCAGGAGTTAGAAAATGATAACATGATTGCTCACACCCACTACAAGACAGAAGATGGTAATCACAATCAGGAATATGGCTATCCCAAAAATAGAATGCTTATTTGAATCTTAATTTACAGATGTCGGATAAACAGTTAGAAAGCCAATGACTACAAGGGTAAGGAATAAAACAAAGATGAGGAACCTCACCCAATTGCTAATCTTGATGATTTTTTCTGCTTTCGCTTTTTCCATATTTTTATTATTGATTTTGTTTTTACCACTGCAAAACTACATTTAGGATATTACAAATATATTTCAAATGTATGATGGACTGGTTACAACCATGCTTGTAACAGGATTGTAACACCAGTGTAACGGTGCTGTTACAAGATTGTAATACTTTTGCGGCGTAATTACAGAAAACAATGGAATTGATTATCAACATTTTCTCGCTTCTTGGCTCGCTGGGACTGTTCCTCTTCGGAATGAAGACAATGTCGGAGGGTCTTGAAAAGTTTGCAGGCGACCGCTTACGCAGTATTCTGGCTGCCATGACTAAGAATCGCGTGATGGGCGTGCTGACGGGTATTCTCATCACGGCACTCATCCAGTCGTCGAGTGCTACCACGGTGATGGTGGTGAGTTTTGTGAATGCCGGACTGATGACGCTGGCCCAGTCTATCGGGGTCATCATGGGTGCCAACATCGGTACGACGGTCACAGCGTGGATTATCTCTGCCGTGGGCTTCAAGGTGAACATCGCAGCCTTTGCCATCCCGATGCTGGCCATCGGCATGCCACTGATATTCAGCGGAAAAGGACAAAGGAAGAGCATCGGTGAGTTTATCTTCGGTTTCTCGTTCCTCTTCATGGGCTTGTCGTTCCTACAGGAGGCAGCCACCGCCATGAACATTGGCGATATGGTGGCAGGCATGCTGGCTCATGTGCCGCAGGACTCGTTCTTTACCATCCTCCTCTTCGTCATCGTAGGTGCTATTGTCACCATGATTGTTCAGGCCTCTGCAGCCACGATGGCCATCACGCTGATGCTTTTCGGCATGAACATCCCCGGTTTCGGATTTGAACAGGCTGCCGCTCTGGCCATGGGACAGAACATTGGAACGACTATTACGGCGTTCATGGCCTCTCTCACTGCCAACACGCAGGCTCGCCGCGCAGCCCTTGCCCATATGTTCTTTAATGTGTTCGGTGTTGTGGCTTTCCTCATCGTGTTCTATCCGGCTTGTCATGCCGTCAGCTGGTTTGTGGAAAACGTGATGGGCGGCGGTAACGACCTCTTCAAGCTATCTGCCTTCCATACGGCCTTCAACATCATTAACACACTGCTGCTCATCGGCTTTGTCAAGCAGATTGAGGCACTGGTGTGCAAGGTGTTGCCGATGAAGGCGCAGGACGAGGACTACCGTCTGAAGTTTATCAGTGGCGGTCTGCTCTCGACAGCCGAACTGAGCATCATGGAGGCTCAGAAAGAGATTCACAGTTTTGCCGAGCGTTGCCAGCGGATGTTTGGGTTCGTACCTGAGTTGTTGCAGATAAAGGACGAGATGGAGTTCAACAAGCTCTTCTCACGCATTGAGAAATATGAGAACATCACCGACTCAATGGAAATGGAGATTGCCAGCTATCTGAACAAGGTAAGTGAGGGCCGACTGTCGGATACGTCGAAAAGTCAGATTCAGAAGATGCTGCGACAGATAACGGAACTGGAGTCTATCGGTGATTCGGTGTACAACCTCGGCCGTACCCTGAACCGGCACCGCATGCACTGTCAGGAGGAGTTCACAGACGAGCAGAAGCAGCACATGCTGACGATGATGCAACTTGTAGACGGAGCACTGGCCCAGATGCTCAAGCGGATAGACATGCCCACGACCAAAGCAGGTGTCAAGACCTCCCTCAACATTGAACACGAGATTAACAACTACCGTACGCAACTGAAAAACCAGAACTTACACGACGTAAACTCGGGCCTTTACACTTATCAGCTCGGTGTGTTCTACGTTGACTTTATCTCGGAGTGCGAGAAACTCGGCGACTACGTCATGAACGTTGTTCAGGCAGGAAAAGGATTGAATAACGACTTCGGCGATGGTCCTCGCAATGGGCAGGGCTGAGAATACGATTGACAGAAGGTCATACTAAAAACGTGCGAGGGTAAACCTGACAGTAAGTCCTCCACCGGGAGTAGAAAGGGCAGTTGCTGTTCCACCGTGGGCGGCAACTGCATTTTTCACGATGGCCAGGCCAAGCCCTGTTCCGCCGAGTTTGCGCGAACGACCTTTGTCAACGCGGTAGAAACGCTCAAAGAGATGATCCAGATGCTGCGGCTCTACGCCTGGTCCGTTGTCGCTCACCAGGAACTCATAGAAATGACGGCCTTCTGTATCTATCTCGTTACAGACAATCGCCAGGCGCGATGCCCCGGTAGCATAAGCGATGGCATTGTCGAAAAGGTTACGGAAGATACTGTATATCAGACTCTGGTCGCCAAGGACTTCCACATGCTGTGGTACTTGAAGCGATGGTGTGATGCCCTTATCCTGCAGTTGAAGAGAAGTATCATCAATCACGCTCTGCAAGACCTGTAACACATTGACCGGACGATATTCACGACGGCTTTTTGACTTGTTGTCGTCCATCTCGTCGAGTTTGGTAAGGGCACTCATGTCGAGCAGCAGTTTGCTCATGCGCTCGCTCTGGGCATAACAACGCTCCAGAAAGTGTTTCTTTTTATCCTCGGGCATGTCGGGATGGTCGAGGACGCTCTCCAGATAGCCGTGAATACTGGCGGCGGGAGTCTTCAGTTCGTGGGCGGCATTCTGCGTGAGCTGGCGTTTGATGCGCACCTTGTCTTCCTCAGAATGGCGCAGCTTCCAGTAGAGCATGATGATGGTATGGCTGATGTCGCCCAACTCATCATCAGGCAGTCGCCGCTCAAGTTCGTGGTCAAGTTCCTCGCCCTCCTCTGCCTTCATGGCAAACTCACGCAGATAGCCTATGTGGCGGCTGATGCGATGGGTAATGTAGTATAACACAATGCCTAGCAGCAGGGTCAGAACCCCGGCAAAATAAATGTAGGTATTATCGGCTTGCAACGAGCGGGTCAGTTCGGCAGAATAAGGTACGGCGGCACGCACGATGACATTGCCAAAGCGTGTAGCAGAATAGAAATAGGTCTCATGGGTAGATTGCGACACGCGCTTGATATCGTATCCGTTTCCCTCATGTAGTGCCTGTTGGATTTCCGTCCGCTGCAAATGATTGCCCAACGAGTCCACATTGGTATCGTAGCTGTCGAGGACGACCCGTCCTTCGCGGTCTATCACTGACACACGGAGACCTTCCATCTGGTGACGTGCCACATAGTCGCGAAACAGCTGGCTGCTAATCAGACTGTCCTCGCCCAGCGTCTGCACCATCTCGTAATTATACATCTGCAGGCGCGAGTGCAGGATGTCAATCTTGTATTCTTTTTCGCGCTGATACTGATACACACTGAAGCAAATAGCAAAAAGCAGAAACACTCCTCCGATGCTCAGTAGCAGATTACGCTGAAAGGATTTGTTTTTTGCCTTTAGCACAAAATGCTCACGCCCGGCAGAGCTCAAGTGACGTTGGCTCTGTTTTCGCTTAATCGCATCTTTCAAAGCAGTAGCCATAGCCTACACGTGTCTTAATATGTTTACCATAACGGCCAATTTTCTTGCGCAGCCGGGTAATGTTCAC
>JAEEXN010000049.1 GCA_016291595.1 Prevotella sp. | reverse complement strand
GATCATGTCCGATGAGTAGTCGAAGTCAACGACGGCCTGCTCCTTGAAGTCGGTATAATAGTAGTCGGCATTCAGCTTGAGCGTCTTGCCGAACAGCGGGATGTTCCATGCTGTGGTAACGCCATAGTTCCACGCCTCCTCTTGCTTCAGATTGGCATCAGCAACGAAAGCACGTCCACTGGCGAGCAGGTTGCTGTTCTCGGCAAACACGAACGGTGTGCGATAGCCTTTACCAGCAGCCAGACGGATGCTCACCAAATCGGATGGCATATATTTGATATGAACGCGAGGCGTGACGAATGTGCCATAGAGGTTGCTGTCGTCAACACGTAAGCCTGCCATCAGGATCAGACGGTCGTCCTTATTGAAAGTATACTGGGCATATACGCCAGGTGTCGTCTCCTTCTGAATATACCGCATATAGCTAGAACTATTAGCAAAATGAGAAGACAGCTGACCATCCACGAGGACTGAGGCTCCTTTAGCATCCTGATGCAGGTAGTCATGATTCAGGCTCAGACCAGCCGAGAGGTTGTGCTGCTTGGTAAAGTTCGTCTCGAACATCAGCTGAGCATAAGCGTTCTTCTGGTTAACATAATAACCTTTCAAACCATACTCACCATCTTGCACATGCATCGAGGCATTGCCCATGAAGGCAATATTAGTGCCATGCTCTTTATTCACCACGAAAGCATGCTTCATGTAACCCTCATACCGGTCAGTCTCGATGTTGATGAGGTACGGATTGGCAATATCAGCATGATGTCCTGTCTGTCCGCCCTCGCGCTTCTCCTTCAGAATGCCCAGTCCGGCATGGAAGATATAGTGGTCGCCCACACTGCGCCAACGGTTCTGCAGGTTGTACTGCCGCACCTTCGGCATATCCACAAATCCGTCGTGGTTGCGGTCGTGCCCGCCCCAGTCGTTCTCATAATGAGCCAGAATCTCTGTAGCCAGCGGGCCGTTCACATGCAGATTGGCATCGGCATTCGCCTCAAACTTGCTCATGGTATTGCCGAAGAGGTTGACGGTTACACCCTCATCGTCGTCAGGCTTCAGGTATTCCACATCAATCTGTCCGGTAATCGACTCATAGCCGTTACGCACCGACGCGCTACCCTTCGATACCTGAATGCTCTTCATCCACGGACCAGGCACATAGCCCAGAGAATAGGGAGCGGCGGCTCCACGGAAATTAGGAAGGTTTTCTGTCAACATCTGTACATATGTGCCCGAAAGGCCCAGCAATTTGATTTGCTTGGCACCCGTAGCCGCATCGCTATAGTTGACATCGACAGATGGATTCGTGGTAAAGCTCTCTCCCAAGTTGCAGCATGCTGCCTTGAATAGTTCGTCCTTCGTAATCAGTGTACCACTGACAGCACCCGCCACACGACGTGTGGTTGCGCCTGAACGAATGGTCACTCCTTTCAGTTCTTTTTCTTTCCAGACACCAGTAGTGTCGTTGTTTTGTGCATCAATTGTGGCAAACGTCATCAACATGACTGCCAACAATAAATAACTCTTTATAGGCATAGTTTTGTAAATAGTGCGCAAAAGTACAAAGAAAAAGCCGATTCCTGCTATTTTGACATGCAAAAAAAGTATAAAACCGACTTTTTCTTCTATCGTATCTAAGAATTCTTACTTCTCAACTTTGTTGTATTCGCCTTTGATCTTCTCCAGCTTCAGTTTCAGGTCGTTGAAGTGCATACGGTTGATACCGCTGGAGCTATTGGCGAGCTGATCGACTTTCTTCTCCACCTTATCGAGATGCTGCAGCAGATAGAGAATTGCATCGCTGCTTGTAACAGCTATATTCGCCGATGCAGCAGCCTGGTTCTGATTGCCGGTGGTTGGCTTGGGATTGATGGCCGATCCGAGCAAGGACACATAAGTACGCTGCAACTGACGGTTATAGTTGTTCAGCTTTTCATTCGCATTGTCGAGCGGTTTCCATGCGGCAGCCAGCACATCGTCAAGATACTCCTCAGCAGGATACACACCAGTTTTCAGCTGGTTCGCGATGAGATTAGCGTTGAGCAGATAAGCCAATGCTGTACGGGCACGGTTCATTATCTCATCATCTGCGTCTGTTCCTAACTTATCGAGAATGCTCTGCGGGTAGAGCCATGTCGGAGCCTCGAACACGTTGCGTCCCATCCACTGGATAGCCTCTTTCTGTGTAGCCTTCGAAGTATAATCATAGGGTTTCATACCAGGAATGGTGTTGTGTTCACGTCCCAAGATATTACGCTGTACATGTCCGCAATAGCGCTGGAACTGCTGGCGAATCGACTGGTGCATCTCGCGCAGGTCGTCATACTGTCCGTCGGGCTGAGCCGTCCACTTCTCCAAGTTAGTCATCAGCCGTTTGAGGTTCTTGATTCCATAGTCGCTGGCCTTCATGTTGTTGTCGCCGATGCTCTCCGTCTGACTGCGCGGGTCCTGACCACGACCCTCATCACCACAATAGGCAACATGCGGGTTCTTGCGAAGCATCTCGGTCACCTCCTTGCGCAGGGCTGTACGCTCCTTGTAAGCATCCTTGAACTCAGGACGATACTGATAACCCCACTTAATAGCCCACTTGTCGTAGTCGTTGATGCGTGGGAAGAGTCCCTTCTCAGAGATGTTGTCCTCCGGCTGAGCCACATAGTTGAAACGGGCATAGTCCATAATACTATAAGTATGTCCGTGAGCCTCAACCCATTTCTTGTCGCGCAGCTTCTCCACCGGGGTGAAGTGGCTGGAAATCATGTTATGACGAAGACCCAGTGTGTGGCCTACCTCATGAGAGCTGACAAAGCGGATGAGCTCGCCCATGAGTTTGTCATCGAGCTGCATCTTCTGCGCGCGCTTGTCGACGGCACCGCACTGAGTGATGTACCATTTACGTACCAGGTTCATCACATTATGATACCAACAGACGTGAGCCTCGATGATCTCACCGGAACGCGGGTCGCTGACATGAGGTCCGTAAGCGTTCTCCGTCTCAGAAGGCAGATAGCGCAAGAAGCTGTAACGGGCGTCATCAGGACTGATGTCACTGCCGGCAGGTACTTCCTTGGCAACAATGGCATTCTTGAATCCAGCAGCCTCGAAGGCAACATTCCAGTCGTTGACACCTTTTATCAGATAAGGCACCCATTTCTTCGGCGTAGCGGGATCGATATAGTAAACAATCTGCTTCTTAGGTTCCACCAATTTGCCTGCGGCATAAGCCTTCGGGTCTTTCGGCTCCAGGCGATAGCGCTGAGCTATTGCATAATGTTTAGACGGCTCATCGTCGGAGAAGGTCGTAAAGCGCTCAACGAAATAACCTACACGGTCGTCCTCGAGACGCGGGCGCATGGGAACCTCTGGCAAAAGCACGATACTGGTGTTCAGGCTCATGGTGATAGAACCTGTACGTGCGGCTGCCGAACGCGGTTGACGCGGTGCGCCTTGAGGCATCGGACCGTTACCACCAGCTGCGGCACCGTATGTACGCATCGTTGCCACCTCGATATTGGTGGGATAAACCTTCATGGTGTCGATGAAGCTACGATCCTGCATCAAGCCGGTCACACCAACAATGTTCTTGTCGGACTGAGAGAAGCTGGTGATGTGGTTATCCTGCATAAACAAGTTGGTAACATCCACCAGATGATCGCCTGTGACAGAGTCTTTTCCGATGATGTCGAACTTCATGATGATGGGGTCGACAGTTGATTTCGCAACCAACTGTGCCATCTGATCCTTTGCGTCAGCCACCTGAGTCTTCAGGTAATTACGCATGAAGAGAGTCTTGTCGTCACGGCGCTCGAAATAAACCGTATTGTGGTTCACCTCCTCGCCGGGCAATTTGGCAAAGCCCTGAGGCACATTCACGAAACGCGTTACCACGAGGAACATGCGGCTCATCATCTTCTCGGGAATCTCGAAGTACCACTTATTCTCAATATGGCGCACGGTAAAGACACCTTTCAGCACGGTACCACCCTTTTTGATCAGTTCCTTGTAGGAGTCTTTCTTCTGCTGCGGGGCATTCGCGCCACCAGGAGCGCCCATACCTCCAGGACCTCTTCTCATGCCTGGGTGTCTCTCGCCCTGAGGACCATTTGTGGGAGTTCCCTCTGGTTGTTTCACCGTGTCGTTCTTCTGAACAACAGATACGTTGTCACCAGCTATAATCGTCTGGTGCAGGGCCGAGGCAGACACCTCACCCTGCATCAGGAATATAGCAGCAATTGCTAAAACAGTTTTTTTCATAAAAGATTATTATTCGTCTGTGTTTAATGTCAGATTCGGGTTTCTCTCGCGGGCCGTCCTCGGGAACGGAATAATATAAAGCCTCGAATCAGGACGCAATGTGTAGGTCTGGGGTTGTTTGCCCTCAGTGGTCAACGGATACATATGCGTAATGGTCTTGGCAAACTCCGGCTCCGTGTTCAGTCGTTTCAAATCCCAGAAGCGATGGAAGCCGAAGAGCAGTTCCTTGCGGCGCTCGGTGATAATCTGCTCCATCGCATCTTTCTGATTAGACGCACTGACAGTAGAGGCGTCAAATCCTTTTATACGTTTTTCACGAATTTTAGAAAGTGTTGACATAGCGCCGTTCACATCGCCCAACCTGGCCTGACACTCAGCCAAAATCAAGTATACCTCAGCCGTACGGAGACCTACCGTAGCATAATAGAATCGATTCAGTGTGGCACCAGACAGCCAACAAGAAGCTCCTACCCCAGCATCGAAGTAGTATGCATATGCGCCACCGCCATTTGTACTTTGGAAGAACAGGGCATAACGCTGGTCGTTCTTTTGGTCAAACATATCTGTCAATTCCTTACTGATAATACCATAGTTGTACATCAGCGTGCCTGTGAATCCCACTGAAGAGGTTGTCGGATCAAGCACTTCCGGATTGCCGTCTTTTCCTCCTGTATAACGGTAATTGGTGTTACTGGTCACTTTGCTGATGGCGGTGTAATCAACCAGCTCACCATTCAGCGTCAGACATTGCTCAGCAGCTTTCTTGGCTTCCTCCCAATCATGATGGAACAGGCAGACAAGCGCTTTCAGACCATAGCCATATGCCAGAGACGGATGGCCTACGAGGTCGGGAGTCTCCTGCAGATAAGGCAAAGCCGCGTCTATCTCATTCATAATAAAGGTGTAGACCTGCTCAACCGTCGACTTACTCGGGGTGGCCTCGAGGTCGTACTTGTCCATAATCACAACACCGCCATCAGAAGCAGCCGTGGCAGGGGTATAAGCCTTTGCGTAGGTATTCAATACGACGAAATGCTCCCATGCGCGAAGCAGACGCGCCTCAGCCATACCCAGCTGCTTGATCCGCTCCTCGCCCGGCACATCCATAATGTTGTCGATGATGATATTATAGCGGAGAATATACTTATAGGCATTCTCATAGAGATTGTTTTGAGCAATCTCGGTACGATCGGCATCCTCATTGAATGTATAGTTGATGCCGTCGAGAGTCGTACTCTCATTACCCATGATGTTCGACTCTTTGCAACAAGCATCATCAGTAAGAAGTGCGAAACAGGTTGGCCAGTATGTACGATTAGGCATGAGCACCAGCTCATAGTAAGTGTAAGCAGAGTCGACCGTGACGGCACCCTTAGGTGTAAGGTCAATATAGTCGTCGCAAGCAGTAAATGCCGCAGCTACAACGAACAACAGTGAATATATTAATTTTCTCATAATCGTAATGTCTGTTTTGATGGTGAATTAGAAGCTGGTTGAAAGTCCGATGGCGAACGTACGAGGCTGATTGACTACACGAGAGCCGGAGCCAAGGCTGTAGGACTCGGGATCGATGTCCTTACCCACCTTGCTCCAATAGAACAAGTTATTGGTCTGCAGGGTCAGGCGCAGATTGCTCAGGTGCAGAGTCTTGCAGAGTGTTCTCGGCAGATTATATGCCAGGCTGATGCTACGCAACTTGATATAGTTGGCATCTTTGACCTGCTGATCAGAATATTTCCACCAATAGGCAAAGTCGCTGGCATACTGACGTCCCACCTCATCCATATCGAGATACATGCGTACACCTTCTTTGTTGGCGGTGGTCCAGCGGTCCAGGATATGCGTGCTGCGCATGGTATAGCCACTTTCAGCGAGGTCGGCCACATCGAGACGCAGTTTGTTGCCACCAGCATAAACAAACAATGCATTCAACTCGAACTCTTTATAGCGGAGATTCAAGCCTAATGAACCATTATACTTTGGTGTAATTGTACCCATGTTAACCAGGGCGTCGGTGCCTTTCAACGTAGAGGAATGAGTGAGTTCCTTCACATTTCCGTTCTCATCGAACTGCACCATCTCGTTTCCGTCAGCATCAAGAATAACGGGATAACCATTTACTACGCGCCCCATCCGATAGGCCCAAAGCGTGTTGAAGCTTGTACCCTTCTTGAAATAGTTAGTGGGCGAGGTGATATAGTTGCTGGCAACCCAGTTGGGATCCTCGTCAACGGCAATTACCTTATTACTATTAATAGCATGTGTGAGCGTTACAGAGAAGTTCCAGTCCTCAGTGTTAATAATGTTACCTGTGATAGACACCTCCAAACCACGGTTGCGGATCTCTCCATTGTTTACCACACGGCTGTCGGTACCCAGTGTGGAGTCCATAAAACGACGAACGAGCAAGTCGCTACCATGGCGGTTGTAGTATTCGATATTACCACGAATCAGATTCTTGAAAAGACGGAAGTCAAGACCAATGTTGGTCGTGGCAGTCTTCTCCCAACGCAGTTTCGGATTAGGCAGGTCATCACCGTCGTAGTCAAGATAGGTCAATCCCTGGCCAAGAGGCTGCAAACTGGTGCTCATCTTCTTGTATTTTGCCACGAAATAGGTTGTGCTGGCCTGATCCACATTACCATTCACACCATAGGAGGCACGCAGTTTCAGATAGCTCAACCATGAGGCTGTACCCTTCATGAAACTCTCCTCGGACAATGTCCATCCTGCACCTAACGACCAAAGCGGGTGTTTCTGCTCACGAGTGTCAAGACCGAAGAGGTCGGCCTCATCCCAACGAATGCTGGCAGAGGCGTTGTACTTATATTTATAGGTGTAGTTAGCTGTGAGATAGTAGGATGCATAACGGTGTTTCACATCCGTCTTGGTAACCGACGGACTCATCAGACGGACTGTCGTTCCAGTCATCAAACTTTCGATACCAGTCGTAGCCATTGTCTCCCAATCCATTCGGCTACCGCTGAGCGAACGAGGATTGTAACCATAGATACGCTCCTCCATCGAAGGTGGTGTGTGGCTTTCGCGGAACTCAAGACCTGTTGCGGCATTGATGGTGTGCCCACCATTGAAAGTCTTATCAAAGCTCAGCTGATTACGCAAGGTATAACGCTTTGACGAAGAGTTGAACTGATTATAGCGAGCGCCATCAGGCAGATGGCATACGCCGTTAGCATCAATGAGGGCATTATGGGCCATGCGCATCATATAACTGTCCTTGTCACTTAGCAACTCGCGCTTATAGTCATTCCACTCGTACTGATAAAGGAACGAGTACTTAAACATGTTCAGGAACTTGAAGTCAGCGCTGACAAAAGGACGAATGCGGGCACGACGGGCCTTTTCGATATTCTCGTTCAGGATATCCAATGGAGAGAAATCAAACGACTGGAAAGCGGGATTCTCGGCAAAAGCTCTTGCCACGGTTCCGTTGACAGACGTTCCTGCGTAGCCGGCATAGATGCCATAAGGTAATGCGACAGGATTGCCCTGTGCATCGCAGATGGCAGTATACGGGTCAAGAGACTCTTGAGAGAAAGAGACCTCAGGCGATTGCGCTCTCGAAAGACGCAAATCGATACCTGTGTTCAGCGTCAGCCATTTCTTCACGTTAAAGCTCGACTTGAAATACAGTCCAAAGGCATTATTACTGTCGTTTATCATACGATTCTTGTCGTGCTGATAGTTAAACGACACATATTGATTGCTGCGTGAGGTGCGGCTCGTCATCGACACGTTATATTTCTGTGTCAGTTGGGAACGCCACATGTTATCACGGAACTGATCGTAATAATTCACATTGCGCCATTGGGCAAGTTTCTGATTCACATCGGCCTCAGAGATAACGCCATCATGCTGATCACGATAGAGCTGATACAGTGGATTATAGTAATTGGGAGTCGTGAAATAGTTATCCTCACCGCCTGCCTTAGCCACAGCAGCCTTATACATCTCTGTCTGGAAATCAATCACATCGCCAGTCTCGGCATAATGCATGCTCTTGAAGTTAGGCTTGGTGCTGATAAACCAGTCGGCATTCACATTCACGCGCACACCGTTTTCCTTACCCTGCTTTGTAGTGATCACAATCACACCATTGGCTGCCAAAGCACCATAGATACTACTTGCTGCGGCATCTTTCAACACCGTTACCGACTCCACGTCGTAAGGGTTGATCTCGTCGAGTGTCATGCTTGTGGGGATGTTGTCGATGACGATGAGAGGCTGAGTACCCACATTATTCGAGAAGGTACCCACACCACGCAGGATAGGAGTGCTTTCGCCCGTGTTCGGGTTGATGTCGAAGCGCAGACCTGCCACCTGTCCTTCCAGCGAACTGAGCAGGTCTTTGTGAATCTGCTGGGTAAGTTTCTTGCTGTCGACAAATCCGAACGAACCCGTGGCATTGGTGCGTTTGATGGTCTGATAACCTGTTACCACCACGTCATCAAGCACAGCCTCATCATCTTCCATGACAAAGGTCATCGTATTGCCTAATTCAGCTGTTGCCTCAATCGTACGCTTGCCTACGAAAGTAAGTGTAATACGATCGCCCGCACCATGACAAGGCACCGAGAACCGTCCGTTCTTGTCGGTCACAGCATTCTTCTTACTCGTCAGGTTGCGCACCACAACACCGCTCATGGCTACATTGTTCTCATCGCACACATATCCACGAACCACATTTGTTGTCGTGTTCTGCTGTTGCGCGGAAGTATTTTTCTGCGAAGACTGCGCAAATGCAGGTGTCAACCATAGCAGCAAAGAAACCATCAGTGCTACTCCTCTAAAATTAAATCTTGTTTGAGACATAATTCTTAATGGTATTAAATTGGTTTAAGTTTTATTCCGCAAAGATAATAAATAAAAATAAGAAAAAAAAAAATTCTTACCCTAAAAAACGGTATTTCGGAAGAATCTATAACAAAAAGGTAATCCGTATCTGTTTTTTGCCATTCTCATAGACATTCAAGCCATCTATCAAGAGCAGAATGAATACACACAGAAAAAAAACACACTATTTTCTATCTATTTCCATCGATGTGTAATCTTGTTTAATGAAATTCTTGCGGTTCTCGCTGGAGTTTCCTATTTTTGCAACGGATATCCACAACAACATGTAGAACCTTTTAACAAAACAAAGCGTATGAAAAAAATAATAATGATAGCCATAATGGCACTCCTAAGTCCTATCATCGTAATGGCGACAGGCAACAACAGAACACCTGTTGACACGCTGAAAGGCAAAGACGGTAATCTGTATGTCATCACTAAAGATGCCAAAGGCGAGGTGGCAGGTATTCTCGTGGTCAAGAAGGGCTCCAATAACAAGGTGTTTATGGCTCCCAAAGACCAAACGGCACCAGTAAGGAGGCAGAACGCAATGCGTGACGAGAGCATCATCTTTGATGTGGTTGAGAAGATGCCCACTTTCCCTGGTGGTCAGGTAGCTATGATGGATTTCCTGGTTAAGAACATGAAATATCCTGCCGATGCCGCTAAGAACAAAGTGCAGGGACGCGTGATGGTTAACTTCATTGTGAGCAAAGATGGCTCGCTAAAAGACTTCAATGTGGTGCGCAGTGTCTATCCCAGCCTCGATCAGGAAGCCATGCGCGTAGTGAAAGCCATGCCTAAATGGTCTCCCGGCACACAGAACGGTGAGCCAGTCAATGTGAGATTCACCCTACCTATTTTCTTCAAACTGAACTAAATGGACTACAGACGCATCCACATATTCATATTTATAGTATCTCTCTCGTTATTCATGGTGGGTTGCTCGCGAGAGCAGCCCAACCACGCGTTGTTGCTGGATGCTGAACAGCAAATAGACAGCAACCCACTACGTGCCTTGGAACTGGCCATCCAGTCAATGGCCGACAGCACGGCGTTCAATGCAGCCGACAGTGCTCTCTATGGACTGATTATCACGGAGGGAGTGCACAAACTGAGAAGCTATATCCTGAGCGACTCACTCATCAGGAAGAGTGCCCTCTTTTATGAGCAACAGGGCGACAAGCATCGGCTGGCACGCGCCTGGCTGCACTATGGGCTGGTGCTCAATGATAATCACCGCACCAATGAGGCCGTGGAGTTTCTGAAAAAAGCCGAGTTGCTGGCTATCCATCTGAATGACAACAGTCTGAGCCACGATGTGTTTGAGGCGCTGGGCATCATGAACGACGAAGCTAACAACCGCGCGCTGGCTATCAGCTACTACAAGAAGACGCTTGAGACAGCCCGCAAGAGTGGTAATATCAACTGGATTGCCACAAGTCTGAACAACCTGGCATCGGCCTACGACCGCTCAGGCGATGCCAAGCAACAAGCAAAATACTCTGAAGAATGCCGTCCCTTGCTCGACAAGGTTGACAAGCATGTGAAAGCATCCATACTGACAAACCAGGCCAGCATCGATATCAAGCAGGGCTATATGCTAAGTGCCAAGGAAAGCTTAGAGAAAGCCATGGAGCTGGAACCGCAGGAGACAACCACCAAACTATATGCCGACTTACTGGCCATGTGGGGCGAAACCGGACAAGCCATCGACTATTGGTATCAGTCGCTCAACGGATATAAGCCCTACATACAGATTGACGCTTACAAAAAACTCATCAATTACTACAAACAAACGGGAAACAAAGAGAGAGCACTTGCCCTCAGTGAGCGTCTGAACCGAGTGTACCAGCAACTCAGAGAAAGTACTGATACCACCAACATCAGCCTTTTGCAAAACAAGTTTGACAAACAGACGTCAGACCGGAAAAACAGCCTTAGGCTGGCATGTCTTTTAGCCGCTATTGCTCTGCTGGTGGCCGTGCTGCTATTGGTTGTGTGGTATCACCGGCACCGAATGGGAAGATATGAACGAATT
Organism: Prevotella sp.; assembly: GCA_016291595.1. Lineage (GTDB taxonomy): Bacteria > Bacteroidota > Bacteroidia > Bacteroidales > Bacteroidaceae > Prevotella. The sequence continues at coordinate 11,665 of JAEEXN010000049.1, read as the reverse complement.
ATTGAGAACATGGTACAGGAATACCATCGTGATGAGGAAACGACCCGAAAGAAATGGGATGTAACCGAACAACTTCTCCATTCATCGGTTGTCCTCCGTCTGCATTCATTGGCAACTCGGGGCAAGGCACCCCAGGAAGAAGACTGGACAGAGTTGTATGCCATGGGAAAACCATTCCTGGCAACGCTCAGCCAATACCCGCTCAGCATCAAAGAAATCAATATCTGCATGCTGAGCAAACTGGGTTTCGCCCCTTCAGAGATAGCTGTTCTCACCTCGTCGTCGCCACAGGCTATCACAAACAGCCGCATACGTTTGCACACGAAACTGTTTAAAACGAAAGGCGGTGCCAAAGACTTCGACAGCAGAATCAGGGAGATGTAGTTCTGCCTGCCTCTTCCTTTACCATCTGGAATTCTGAAGCTCTATCAGACTAATCTCTGACATATGGCTGAACTGCGCCCATACCTTGTCAGCCTTATAGATGCTCATGCATCCCTTTGGCACAGATAATTTCACGGCACCCGACTTGATGACATCCTTAAACGTGCTCTTCTCCACCTTGGGTGCTAATGGCGAATTACAACGGATTTCCCTGAGAATAGGACACTTGGCAAAAGCAGAACCTCCAATCTTTTTCAGCGTGTTGGGCAGCTCTAAGGATACGAGGCTCGCACAACCCTTGAACGCGCTGCTACCAATAGACTTTACTGCCAAGGGTGCCTTGAACGAAGTGAGGCTGGCACAGTCCCTAAAAGCATCATCGTCTATGCTCTCTATGGTATTAGGAAGACGCACTTCCCGCAAACTGCCACATCCAGCAAACAAACTGTTCTCTATTTTCTTCACAAAACCAATAATCTCGGCTGTAATCAGTCCGCGGCAATTCTCAAAAGCATGACTGCCAATGCTGGTCACGCCATTGGGAATGACAACATTCTGTAAAGTAAAACAGTTCTTGAATGCGTCACCGCCAAGCTTTTTCAAAGATGAAGGCAAAGTGACATACGTTAGTGCCTGACAATCCATAAAGGCATCACTCCCGATAGAGGTGACTGAGTTCGGCAATGAGATAGCCTGTAAATTGGTACAATTCTCAAAGGCATTATTCGGAATCTCCTTCAGATTGCCACTGATGTCAACTGATACCAGACCCTTACAATCCTCAAAAGCACTACTTCCCATATTCTCCAGAGAGTTGGGGAGGTCAACAGACTGCAAACTGACACATTCCTTAAATGCACTACTACCGATCTTCTTAATGCCAGGAAGATTAACACCCTGCAGGCTTTTGCACTGCTCGAAAGCGTTATTGCCTATCGTCTTCACACCATCAGGTAACGATACTGCTTGCAGACTCTCACATTTCTGGAATGCATTGCTCTCAATTGAGGACAGACTTTCCGGGAAAGAAACAGAGGAGAGATTCCCACAGTTTTTGAATACAGAATTCTCCAGTTTAGCAATATCACCGTTGATTGTTGCCGTCACAAGATTCTTACAGTCCTCGAAAGCATGAGCACCCAACTGTTTTACACTCTCTGGAATGCTGACAGACTCTATCTTCTCGCATTTGTTAAAAGCATAATCGCCAATTTTGATCAGATTAGACGGCAATTCAATAGAGGGAAGAGATTTGCAGTTGACAAAAGCGTATGTGCCCAAATCCGTAACACTCTCAGGAATCGTGACTGAGACGAGACTCGTACACCCGTCAAAGCCATGACTGCTTACATTAATCAGATTAGCAGGCAGAACCACCTGTTCCAAAGTCTTGCAACCAACGAACATTCTATCGGGCATCTCATTGTCACGGGTTTTCAATCCCTCCTTACCCTCAACAATACTGGCTTCAGCCAAGTCAAGTTCACGGAACGGCTCTTCGGACTTCTCTTTGGTCTTAGAGCGAAGAATCATTTCCTGAATCAGCTTGATATCATTACCATTCAAGGGACCAACAACTTTTAGCTGGCTGACATGATACTTGATACTGTCGGGGATGGATTTTGACAAATGACCCGCCGAATCATTCGTAACCGACAACGAATGTTGTGCAAATGCCATTAGCGGCATCATTGCTACAACGGCTAAAAGGAGCCTAAACTTAGAACTTGAGACTTGGAACTTTTTCATATTGCTGGCTATTTACTGGTTTCTTTACTACTACGCTTTGAGCGATGAAAGCTTCTGTACTCATCCAACTCTATCTCTACATCAGGCTCTTGTAATTCACCTTTTCGAGGAAGGCAAAACTTCATGTAGCGGATGTTAAGTCCCCGCTCGAGCCACATTTTCTCATAATAGGTCTGAATATTAAGAACATTCGGATCGAGACGATTGGGGGTACTCGGGTCTTGTAGAGAGGTTAAACTGTCTAAAGTGTCTTGCGAATATAAATCCTCTGTGCGGAAGAGCACAGGCAGATGATTCTTCTCCACCATATATGTGGTATAGGTGAAAAGGAAATTTGAATCGGTTTTCAGGTGAATGACTCCATAATCCCTTAAAAACTTGCGATAACGACACATGAAATACGTACTGGTAAGTCGTTTGCGCGGGTTTTTCATTTGCGGATCGCTGAAAGTGAGCCATATTTCCTGTACCTCATCCTCACTGAAGAAACGCTCAATGATTTCAATATTTGTCCGGAGAAAAGCTACATTCCGCAAACCTTCCTGAATGGCTTGAGTGGCTCCGGTCCACATGCGGGCACCTTTAATGTCTACACCGATAAAATCCATCTGCGGGTAGAGTTTGGCCAACTCAACAGTATACTCTCCTTTTCCACAACCCAACTCAAGAACAATCGGGTTGTCATTATGAAAATACTGCTCGTGCCAGTGCCCTTTCATTTCAAAAGGAACATGTTCCACTACCGAATAAGGGTATTGGAACACGTTCTCATATCTTGCCATATCGGCAAATTTGGCCAGCTTACCTTTACTCATTCAATAACGACTCTGGTCCAACCATGCTTGTCCTCAATCGTACCGTACTGAATGCCACGGAGGGTGTCGTAGAGTTTCTTGCTGACGGGACCTGGTTTGTCGCCAAAACTGAAGCGCTTTCCTGTATCCAGATCATCAATATAGCTGATAGGGCTGATTACTGCGGCTGTTCCGCAAGCTCCAGCCTCCTCGAAGGTCTCGAGCTCTTCCTCAGGAATCGGACGGCGCTCCACCTTCATACCCAAGTCCTCTGCAACTTGCATCAAGCTCTTATTGGTGATACTGGGCAGAATGCTGGTCGACTTCGGTGTAACGTATGTATTCCCCTTGATACCGAAGAAATTGGCAGCGCCACACTCATCCATATACTTTTTCTCCTTCGCATCGAGATAGAACTCACATGCATATCCTTTCTCATGTGCGAGATTGTTGGCAAACAGACTTGCTGCATAGTTGCCACCTACCTTATATTTACCTGTTCCGAGCGGAGCAGAACGGTCAAAGTCGCGAATAATAACATATGGATTAGCAGAAAAACCACCTTTAAAATACGGTCCTACAGGTGTGACGAAAATCATAAACAAATATTCTTTTGCCGGATGAACACCCACCTGAGCACTTGTACCGATGATAAGAGGACGCAGATAGAGCGTAGCACCACTCTCATAGGTAGGAATCCACTCCTGATTAAGACGGACCACCTTCTCGGCCATCTCAACGAACAACTCTGTGGGTACTTCAGGCATCATGATTCCGCGGCAAGTACTCTGCAAACGGGCAGCATTCTCCTCTGCACGGAACAAGCGGACCTTGCCATCTGGACAACGGTAGGCTTTCAATCCCTCAAATCCCTCCTGTCCGTAATGCAGACAAGTAGCTGCCATGTGCAGTTTCAAATACTCATCGGAGCTGACTTCTATTTCGCCCCATTTACCATCACGATAGTAGCAACGTACATTGTAATCGGTTTTCATGTAACCGAACGAAAGGCTTGACCAATCAATGTTCTTCATAATAAAATGAATTTATAAATAATAAGAATTAATTACTTTGTGCAAAAGTAAACATTTTATTTGTTATTTGCAAGAATTTTCTGAATTTCCTCATCCGTCTTAGTCAGTTTGTCCTTGCATAGCTTCATCAGTTCTTGTGCCCTTTTCAACTGCACACTCATCTGATCGATATCCAACTCATCGTTTTCCATCTTGCTTACAATCTGTTCCAGCTCCTTGACAGCAGCCTCATAGTTGATTTCCTTGCTCATATCACTTTCGATTTAATAACTCCTTTTTGCAACCTTGTTTCAATTTCATCGCCGGTTTTCAGCTCATTGACATCGCGAACAGCTTTGCCATGATGCCATGTAATGCTGTATCCCCGCTCCAACAATCGTTCCGGATTGACAGATTCTATACGCTGTTCCATTATTTCCAGCCGATGTTTCTCCTGCAACATCCTTCGTTCAAGAGATGAGTGAAGAACTGAATAGCGTAGGTCAAGGACAGCTCTCTGTCGCTCCACATACTCATGAATGTCTGTCGCCAAACGACTGAAAAGACGCTCAAGACGAGCCTCCTGACGTGTCTTTGCCACAGAGAAAAGAACGGGAATCTGAGTTGACAATCTGTCCAAACGCATCTTCTCCAACTGCATACGGTGCTGAACACAGCCAACGATCGACTCTTGCGCATCAGCGATGCGCTCATCAACTTGTTTCAAATGGTTGATTAAAAATGCGGCAGCGGCCGTCGGTGTTTTCACTCTTAGATATGAGACCATATCCAAAACGCTCTCATCACGCTCATGCCCAATTCCCGTGATGATCGGCAACGGGAAATTGGCCACATTCTCAGCCAATGCAAGTGTGTCAAATCCAGACAAATCACTTGTTGCTCCTCCACCTCGAATAATCACTACACAATCGAATGACTGCCGGCTTTCTGCAGATAGTTTCTGAGAATCCTCATAAATCTGGTTCAGGGCTTTGATAATACTCTTTTCCACGCCCTCGCCTTGCATGACTGCAGAATAAAGGCGGGTATGAAACTTATACCCATATTCATTATCCTCCAACTGATTACAAAAATCGCCGTATCCAGCCGCATTGGCACTAGATATTACTGCTATATGCTGGGCAAACATCGGCAAGGTGAGTCCTTTTTGCAAATCAAACACACCTGCCGCTTTCAGTTGTTGGATTATTTCCTGACGTTTACGGGCCATGTCGCCCATTGTATAGGTAGGGTCAATATCCGTGACAATCCATGAGAAACCGTAATTCTCGTGGAACTGGGCAAACACTTTCAGCAACACTTTCATACCTGCATGAAGCTTCTGGCCAGTTACCCTTTCAAAATAAGGCCGTAATAGCATCCAAGTATTCTTCCAGCATTTGGCAGACGCACGGGCAACAGGCGTGTTTGAGCGCTCGTCCTTTTCAATCAGATCGAGATAGCAATGTCCCCCCCACTCTTTCACTTCCGACAATTCCGCCTCAACCCAATATTCATTAGGCATCACAGTCTCGATGGTCTCGCGCACCAGCGAATTGAGGTCATATAAAGACAAAAACTTTTTGTCCATCGCTTGTCACTTATTTTCTACCTGCTATTTCTCGTTCTCAATTGTTGATAGGCTTTCAGAAAGTCAGGCACTCCGTATCCATATACATCATCGGGGGTTGTCCACTTATCTCCACTTTGTATGACGGCACGGATAATCTCCAAAGCAGTCTTGTTCGGAAAAGCCTGCCATAGACAAGCCACCATCCCCGTGATTAGTGGGGCGGCAAATGAGGTTCCCATGTCCTTACTGATTGTTCCACGGCCTGTAATGACAGTTGTAGGACTGCCTAAAGCCATCACATCGGGCTTAATGCGACGGTCGGAAGTAGGACCGACAGCACTAAATGCGGCATTCTTTCCACTCGGGCTGATGGCGCCTACTGTGATAATATCTTTTGCATCAGCCGGGAAATTGATCTTCTTCCACGTACCCATGCCCTCGTTGCCGGCACTATTTACCAAAATGATGCCCTTATGTGCCAGCATTGAAGCAGTATGCGAAATCAGGGCCTGCTCGCCATCCTGCTCGGTATAGGTATGGTCGGCTGACTTATCATCAAACCCATGGAACCCTAAAGAGCTGTTAATGATGTCTACTCCTGCCGAATCGGCAAACTCGACAGCTGCAGCCCAGAAATCTTCCTCCACCAAATTCTCTGTATTAACATCTTCACACCTGAGCAACCAGAAGCTCGCTTGTGGTGCGGTACCTACATACATATTAGGGGTATTAGCAGCCATCGTGGAGAGGACTTTCGTTCCATGGTCCATTTCCTTAAACACATCTTTCGAAGCAGGAACTACAAAATCGTGTGTTCCCATCAGTTTAATTCCTTTCAATGCCGGAATCACATCGGCATTCATGAAGCCTCCGTCCACTACGGCAATGGTCAGGCCTCTTCCATGATATCCCATGTTATGCAGACGATGGCCGTTGAGCATATAAATCTGCTGCTCGGTAGCTCCATACTCGCTTGTTGAAAGCGTATCCCATCTGTTATAATCCGTACGGTAGCGGGATCTCACAGATTTATTGATAGAATCAGGCGACGTGAATACTTTTACGGTTTTTCTCACGAAAGGCAGACTATTCAGAGTACGGAACTGCTTTTGGGTACGGCCTCTCACCACCACGGTGTTGTTCCAACGGCTTTTGCTCACTACTTCCAGCCCAGTAGTCTCTATTCGCTCTATATATGCAGGACTTACAGGAAGGTCGGTTGAGTCAAGAGTAAGAGACTGGCGTCTGCGGCGTTCCAACGACTTTACAGAAAGGAACTCTCCAGGCCGTGCCAAACTATAAGAACTCCCGCTCTTGTCGCTCAGGTACAACCTGTACATGATACATTTTCCGCCAGGAAACTTCACCATCTGATCCTTGTCAGGACCTTTGGCAAAGCCCGTCACGGCCGACAGCCACATCAAGAGAATAACCATTTGTCTCATTTCCCCTGCCTTCTGACCGTTGATTATCTATTTCCCAGTTTCTGCAGTCTTTTATACTCTTTCTTTGTCAGTCGCATGAAAGAGCCGTGTTGCGGGCCTGTCACTCCCTGGATGTCCACGGGCGAATTGAAATTTCGCAGATATTTATCTGCCTTGCAGATGCGGTAATGCTTCGGTTTGCTGGAGTATTCTATATAAGCCACCCGCCATTCGTCATCGCCAATCAGCTGAAAGGCACTGGAACCCTCACATTTCTTATTTCCCTCAAAACTCACATAATCGTCCTCCACAGGCTCACTCCATGGTCCTGTTAGATTCTTGGACGTTGCCGTATAGATGCCAGGTTTGCCACCTTCTTTCTTAATCAGCATGTGATAAAGACCATCGCTCTTCAGATAGTTGATATCAGCATCGATAGTCGCATATCCCCAATCGAACAGCAAACGGGGTTTCGTCAGGCGCGTAAAGCTCTCATCAGCATACGAGTAGTACATCCTGTCGTACTTCTCCTCAGCCCGATTCCATAACGAGTAATAAATCATGTAGCCACCTTTACGACCATCGTTCCACACATAATTGGGATCCCAGAATATCTGAGGAGCCCACACCCGGTTAACCGTTGACCAGTCTTTGTATATATCAGGCGACTCAGGATCACAGAAGATTGCCGGACCTTTACGAAAATCGAAGGTCACAGAACGCCAGTTCACCAAATCATCACTCGTCAAGAGATCGATTCCATAATTATCCCATATGTGCGACTTAGCCACACACATGTCTGTGGTGACCATGAGAAAGCCTTTCCCGTCGTGTTTCCTACATATAAACGCATCGCGCGTTCCTCCCTCGATACGAGCATGCTCAGTAGGATCAAAAATGGGTTTCCCCTCAAGCACATCCTCATAGTGATACCCATCGCGACTCAGCGCATAAGCAGTCCACTCACCACGGTCACTCATATGGCAATACAGATAACCGTATTTCCCTTTCTGCAGGTTCTGAGCATTAGCAGTAATGAACATTCCCAAAACGCAAAAAACAACCAGAATAAGCTTTTTCATTGTCAAATCATTTATTTTTATCTTGCAAAAGTAACTATAATAATCGTGACTGCCAAATTTATTCTTTGTCATTCCAAAAGAAAGTCGTAAATTTGCACCCATCAACAACAAAGGTAATACAAATGAAGAAAATACACATTATCATACTAACACTCCTACTCCCTGTCATCAATGCATTTGCAAAAGGCAATGACAACGATGAAAAGAACGCCCTCAGCAAGTGGCTGGCTGGAGCAGTCGTCACGCCAAATGCTATTACCACATACGGACTTGAGCATTGCTTTATGGTTGAGCCTGTCAGCGATATGGTATTCCAACGCATCAATGGAAAATCATACCATCAGAATCCGCACATCCAATGCTCCGACCTGCGCTATCTGAAGGTTTTGCATTACGACGGAAACGGACAAATCAAGTTGGGCGAACTTATTTGCAACAAAGCTATCGCACTGGATTTGCTTACTATCTTCCGCGAATTATACGACAATCACTACCCCATAGAACGCATGCAGCTTATTGACGATTTTGATGCCAACGACGAGAAGAGTATGCGTGCCAACAACACCTCTTGTTTCTGTTACCGGACAATCTCCAATTCAACAAAGATTTCGAAACACGCCCTTGGATTAGCCGTTGACATCAATCCACTCTACAATCCCTATTACCGCCGCTACCGAAACGGACGGGTGAAGATTCAACCCTCGAACGCTGCCCGTTACTGCGACCGTAAGAAACAGTTCGCCTATAAAATAGACAGCAACGACCTATGCTATAAACTGTTCATCAAACATGGTTTCCAATGGGGAGGCGCATGGACATCGTTGAAAGACTACCAGCATTTTGAGAAGTAGGCAACAAATTGAACGAAAGCTTTTGTGAATCCACCGTATTTGCAAAAGAATACAGCCCGTTTCTTGCTAATCCCGCCAAAAATGTGTAACTTCGCACCGTCATCTGAAGTCGACAAGTTGATATGGTTAATAAGAAAGCAACACTTGAATTGGGAACGAAGCCTGTAGGAGGACTGCTCATGCAGTATGCCATTCCTGCCATTGTGGCGATGGTGGCCTCGTCTCTATATAATATGGTGGACTCCATTTTCATCGGACAAGGAGTTGGTCCGATGGCCATATCGGGTCTGGCCATCACATTCCCGTTCATGAACCTGAGTGGTGCTGTCGGAGCTTGTATCGGAGTGGGAGCCTCAACTTATTTGTCTGTAAAACTTGGTCAAAAGGACTATTCTATGGCTCAGCGCATCCTGGGCAACTCGGTAGTATTGAAAGTTATTACTGGAGTGATTTTCGGTGCTCTCTGCCTGTTGTTCCTTGACCCTATTCTCAGATTCTTCGGCGCCTCTGACAATACGCTGCCCTATGCCCACGAGTATATGGTCGTTATCCTGCTGGGCAACGTATTCACACATCTTTATTTTGGAATGAATGCGCTGTTGCGCGCAGCTTCCAAACCCCGACAGGCCATGTTTGCCACCATCTTTACCGTGGTATTGAACACGGCGCTCGACCCTTTGTTTATCTATGTGCTTGACATGGGTATTCGTGGTGCTGCTATAGCAACCATTCTCTCACAGATGACAGCGCTCTGCTGGCAAATCAAACTGTTCAGCAATCCCAACGAACTGTTGCATTTCAAGAGAGGCATCTACAAGCTTGACTCCGGAATTATCAAGAACATCCTCGCCATCGGTATCTCTCCCTTGGCCATGAACACGTGCTCGTGCATTATCGTCATTTTCATCAATACTGCATTGGTTCGCTACGGAGGAGACCTTGCTGTAGGTGCCTATGGTATTGCCAACAGAATTGGATTCCTGTTCTTCATGATTGTGATGGGTATTAATCAGGGCATGCAGCCTATTGCCGGCTACAATTACGGTGCCATGCAGTTCGACCGCATGTTGCGAGTGCTCAAGATATCCATGTTCTGGGCCACATTGGTCATGATAATTGGCTGGCTGGTGGGCGAGCTGCTACCCTATCAGTGTGCACGTCTGTTTACGACTGACCAGCAGCTTATCGAGCAATCGGTACGAGGTCTTCGCATCAACATGCTCGTTTTCCCGCTGATTGGCTCACAGGCTGTTATCACAAATTTCTTCCAGTCTATCGGAAAAGCTAAAATCAGTATTTTCCTCTCGCTCTCGCGGCAGATGATTTTCTTGTTACCACTTCTCATTACCTTACCACCCATCATGGGTGTCGACGGGGTGTGGGCATCACTACCTGCCAGCGATTCAGTCGCTTTCATCGTCACATGGATTATCATGTTCCGTTACATGCGCAAATTCAAACAACAACATAAAGAGCTTACCTCATGAACGATAAGAAGATTATCATTAACGTGGGCAGACAACTGGGCAGCGGTGGACGCACTATTGCCACACGGCTGGCAGAGACCTTCGGCTGCAAATTATACGACAAGGAATTGCTCAACCTTGCCGCTAAGGAAAGCGGTTTCTCCGAGAAGTTTTTCGAGCAGAACGATGAGCAGAAAGGCTTTCTTAAGTCGTTGTTCCACTTGCATGCACCACATGTAGGCGACAACAACTTCTACAACAGCCGTTTCTCGCAAGAGAGTCTGTTCCAATTCCAAAGCGATGCCATCCGCAAGGCAGCCAAGGAAGGCTCTTGTGTATTTGTCGGGCGTTGCGCAGACTATATTCTCCGTGATTTTCCCAATGTGATTAACATCTTCATTACCGCCAGCTTAGAAGAGCGTTCAAAAATGGTTGCAGAGCGAAATAATTGTACGATAGAGGAAGCAAAGAAGATGATACAGAACGTTGAGAACTCCCGCGCTTCGTACTATAGTTATTATACGGGCAAGAAATGGGGGCAGGCAGCCTCTTACGACCTTTGCATCAGCACCACTCCATTAGGACTCGACGGTACCGAGCGCCTGATAGAGTCGTTCATCAGGGAGAGAATCAAAGGTTTTTAGTTTCCGGCCTGATTATAGCAAAATCCGGATGAACCAGAATATAACGAAAGAAAATGAAAAAGATAGGAATCATCAGCGACACTCACTCCTACTGGGACCCGAAGTACCTACATTATTTCGAGCCCTGCGACGAGATATGGCATGCTGGTGACATTGGCTCGCTGGAAGTGGCCCAACGACTGGCGGAGTTCCGGCCGTTGAGGGCTGTCTATGGCAACTGCGATGGCGGCGACCTGCGGCGTATGTTTAGTGAGACTCTCCGTTGGAAATGCGAGGACGCGGAGGTGCTGATGAAGCATATCGGCGGCTATCCAGGCAACTACGATGCCTCCATCCGCGGACAGATATACGCTAATCCTCCGCAACTCTTTATTTCCGGCCACTCGCACATTCTGAAAGTGAAATACGACAAAACCCTGAATCTGCTACATATCAACCCGGGTGCAGCCGGATTGCAGGGATGGCACAAGGAAAGAACTTTGATAAGATTGACCGTTGAGGGCAATAAATTCACTGATTGTGAAGTTATTACATTAGGAAGATAAATATACTGAATCCGAAAAAAATGAAATCAGAATTAATGAGAATCATCCTCTGGGCCGTCGGCTTCTATGTAACATTCGCCTTACTCAGTTGGCTGACAGGAAAAGAGATTCAATGGGGATTCCTGATATTCCAATCGATT
>JAEEXN010000006.1 GCA_016291595.1 Prevotella sp. | reverse complement strand
TCAGCAGTTCAAACGTTCATGTTTACCCGATGGTCCTAAGGTGGGTAGCGTAAGTCTTAGTCCCCGTGGCGACTGGCGCATGCCAAGCGATGCCTCAAGTGCTGTGTGGCTAAGTGAGTGTGAGGCACTATAGCAATATTTTTGCTTCGTTTCCGTTATCACAAAGAGATGAGACAATTGCAAATCTACATATGGTCACTGCTGGCGGTTGTATTCTTAGCTGCTTGTTCCGACGACGATTCTTTTTCTTCGTCATCGGCGCTTCGTCTCACGTTCTCTGCTGATAGCGTAAAAGTTGATACTGTGTTCTCTCGCGTGCCCTCCATCACCCGCACATTCTGGGTATACAACAAGAGTGGCGATGGCATTCGTTGTCAGAATGTCCGCCTTGCCAAGGGTAATCAGACAGGATTCAGGGTGAATGTCGATGGGATTTACCTCGGTGCTGCCGAAGGATATCAGTCGTCGGAGATTGAGGTTCGCAACCGTGACAGCATTCGTGTATTTGTCGAGGTGACCACACCGCAAGTGAACCAGCTGGAGCCTAAGGAAATCACCGACGATTTGGTGTTTACACTTGAGAGCGGGGTAGAGCAGCGTGTCCATCTCTCCGCATGGGCGTGGGATGCTATCCTGCTCAATCAGTTTCATATCATCAGCGACACTACTATTTCTACTATTCAGCCTATAGTTATTAGTGGCGGTTTGGTCATCGACAGCCTGGCAACACTTCGCCTTCTTGGTACAACACTCTATTTCCACGAGAATGCGGGAGTCGATGTCTATGGAACGCTTATAACCGATGCTTTCGATGGGCGTGAAAGTGTTTTCCGTGGCGATCGCCTTGACCGAATGTTTGATTACTTGCCTTACGACAGGGTGAGCGGCCAGTGGCAAGGCATACACATCCATTCGTCATCGTTTGGCAATGAGATCCGCAATACAGATATTCATAGCACATACAACGGTATAGTTTGTGATAGTGCGGCATGCGACGAATCAATCCCGCGCCTCATTCTCGAAAATTCGACGATTCATAATTGTCAGGGGTACGGTTTGTTGGTCAAGCATTCAAACGTATTAATCAGGAATTGTCAGATTAGCAACACACTACACGATTGCTTTGCACTCTATGGAGGCAAGGCTGATGTGCTCCATACCACACTTGCACAGTTCTATCCTTTCGATGCTGCTCGTGGTGCAGCCTTGAGCCTTTCCAATGTGACAGGAGGCGTCCCTGCTGATTTGTGTTTCACTATGCGGAATAGTATCATCACGGGTTATGCCGACGATGTGATCATCGGAAAGAAGGACACGACTGCCGTTTTCGACTATACCTTTGAGAATTGCCTCTTGCGTACTCCGAAAGTTACTGATGCTGACAGTGTGCACTATATCAGTGTTGTTTTTGAGGATTCAAAAGACACGACAATGGTGGGAAAGAAAAACTTCTTAACCATTGATGAGGAAAACTTGTATTACGATTTCCGTCTCTCCGCAAAAACAAGAGCAATAGATGCGGCTAACCCCACCTATGCTCTACCTATCGACCGGCTGGGCCTCCGTCGTGATGATTTGCCTGACATGGGAGCCTATGAATATATGAAGTAGTAACTGAAAATCCACATTTATTATGAAAAAGATAACAATAAAGTCCGAGATTCTCTTTTGTCAGTTAGACGAGCTGAGCCCTGAAGACCAGCAATTGGTCGTGAAAGCCATCGATGCAACGAGTCGCAGCTATGCCCACTATAGTCATTTCTGTGTGGGTGCCTGCCTTCGTCTTGCCGATGGAACGGAGATATTAGGAGCAAATCAGGAGAATGCCGTCTATCCCGTAGGACTATGTGCCGAACGTACGGCCATTTTTGCCGCACAGGTTCAATATCCTGACCAGCCCATTGTGGCTATTGCCATTGCTGCCCGAAACGAGCAGGGAGAACTGGTAGTCGATCCAGTTACTCCTTGCGGCTCATGTCGTCAGGTGATGGTCGAGATGGAGCATCGTTACCATGAGCCAATGCGTATCCTGCTCTATGGCACTAGAGGCATTTATGTTGCCAGCAGTATCAAAGACCTGATGCCGCTTTCCTTTGCAGAAGATTCCATGAAGTAACAATACTAGTCGGCCTTTCTTTGTCGACATTGGTGTTGAAAGTAAGTAAAATGGTGTTATTTATATTTGGAGTGGTGCTTGTATCAGGAATGATGCTAAAACATCCAATGAGCCCCGAGAGTTATACAAAACTTTCGGGGCTCATTGCAAGTTTGTTTGACTTCTTTATGATAACAATGATGTTGTTATTTAATAAGGATTATGTGTTGTTCCAACGTGTGGAATAGACTACATTGTACTGAATTCACTCATCCTTCTTTACTTCAAACATCAATTCATCCTTATCAGCCTTTTTACTAACCTTGATAATGCTTCCATGATGGAGTTCATCATTGAGAAGCATCTCGCAAACGCCATCCTCAATATAGTTCTGTATAGCACGCTTGAGAGGACGGGCACCGAATTGCACATCATAGCCTTTTGTGGCGACAAACTCTTTTGCCTCATCGGAAATCTCAAGTTTGTATCCCATGTCCTCAACACGCTTGAACAATCCGCGTAACTCTATGTTTACTATTTGTTTGATGGCGTCCAAGTCCAGCTGGTCGAAGGTGACAATCTCGTCGAGACGGTTCAGGAACTCTGGCGAGAATTGCTTGCTGAGACTTTTCTGAATGATGGAACGGGCGTATTCCTTGTCTTTGTCGTCGACACTCAACCCGAGACCTCCTCTAGCCGTAAAGCCTACGCCGCGGCCGAACTCCTTCAATTGGCGTGTGCCAGAATTGGAAGTCATGATAATGACGGTGTTGCGGAAGTCGATGAGACGACCGTTACCATCAGTAAGACGGCCTTCGTCAAGCACTTGCAAAAGCATGTTGAACACATTGGCGTGTGCCTTCTCAATTTCGTCGAGCAATACAATAGAGTAGGGCTTACGACGCACCTTCTCGGTAAGTTGTCCGCCCTCTTCATATCCCACATATCCCGGAGGGGCTCCTACCAGTCTTGACGTGTTGAACGACTCGGAATACTCGCTCATGTCAACGCGAATCAATGCGTCGTCACTCCCGAACATATGCTCAGCCAGTTTCTTGGCGAGATAGGTTTTACCTACGCCGGTTGGCCCCAAAAACATGAATACGCCGATAGGGTGGTTGGGGTCTTTCAGTCCCACGCGGTTTCGCTGGATGGCTTTAACCACTTTGTCTATTGCGCGATTTTGTCCGACGATAGATGCCTTTAGGTCGTCTGCCATGCGTTTCAGGTGGATACCCTCAGCCTCGGCAATACGTTGTACGGGAACACCTGTCATCATTGAGACAACGTTAGCAACATCTTGTTCGCTGACGGTCTCACGCGTATCACTCTCACCGGCCTGCCATTGTCTCTGAAGCTCTGCCAGTTCTTTCTCAAGTTCTGCCTGACGGTCACGGTATCCTGCTGCCAGCTCAAAATTCTGATTATGGACGGCAGACAGTTTCTTCTCCTTAATGTAGCTAATGGCCTTTTCTTTCTCGGTGATAGAAGCTGGTACAACGGCATGAGCCAGATGTACGCGTGAACCCACCTCGTCGAGCGCGTCGATTGCCTTGTCGGGGAAGAAACGGTCGGTTACATACCGGTCTGTCAACTTGACACATGCCAGAATGGCATCATCGGTATAGCTGACGTGGTGATGGTCCTCGTAACGGTCTTTCACGTTGTGAAGTATCTGTAGGGTCTCCTCAGCGGTAGTAGGCTCCACAATTACCTTTTGGAAACGGCGTTCCAAAGCACCGTCTTTTTCAATGGAGTTGCGGTATTCGTCGAGCGTGGTTGCACCAATGCATTGAATGGTTCCACGCGCCAAAGCAGGTTTCAGAATGTTGGCAGCGTCCATGGAACCGGGTGCAGAGCCGGCGCCCACCATTGTGTGAATCTCGTCGATGAAGATAATCACATCAGGATTCTGTTCAATCTCACGAATCAGGGCTTTGATACGCTCCTCAAATTGTCCGCGGTATTTGGTTCCTGCCACTACACCAGTCATATCGAGGGTAACCACACGCTTGTTGAAAAGCACGGGACTGGTTCGGCGTTTCACAATGAGTTGTGCCAGTCCTTCCACGATAGCGCTCTTGCCCACGCCAGGCTCGCCAATCAGCACCGGGTTGTTTTTCTTACGGCGACAGAGAATCTCCGTAACTCTTTGAATCTCACGCTCGCGTCCCACACATGGGTCAAGCTTTCCTTCTTGTGCGGCTTTCGTCAGGTCGGTACCAAAGTTGTCAAGCACAGGAGTTTTCGAATTCCCGTGTTTGGTTTGTGTTGTCGTTCCAGTCTGCCTGTTTGCTTGGGAACTGTTGGCAGATGAGCCGCTGTATTGTCCGTCATCCTCCTCATCTTCTTCGGGCAGTCCAAGTCCATTGCGTGTGGTGGGACTGGCTTGATGCTTGAGGAATTCTAATGTGTCTGAATAATTCATGTTGTAGTTTTCTAATACCTCTTTTGCTCCGTTGTTCACCTGGTCGTGTAAGATGGCCAACAGTAGATGCTGCACGTCGACAACTCCTGTCTGTTGCATACGAGCCTCAAGTACAGCGAGTCGCAGGATGTTGCTAGCCTTTTCGTTTAGCACAATCTCACCAATATTCATCGGCTTTCTTATTGTATCCTCTCTTACACGTTGTTCCAGTTCTTGCTTCACGGAGAATAAGTCAATGTCAAATTTCAGGAATGAGTCTCTCACTGGGCCTTCCGTTTCGCGCAGCAGACCCAGCAGCAGGTGCTCGGGACCTACTGAACTGCTAGCCAACCGAGCCGCCTCTTCGCGACTGAAGGCGAGTATTTGAGATACTTTAGGTGAAAATTGATTTGCCATGTTTGTCGTTTCTTCCTTTCTCCTTATATAAATAAATGCAAAGATACACAATTAATTTCATTTTAACAAACATCGTGCCAAAAAGTAATACGATACTTTCTCACACCTGTATCTCGCTCTCTATCTGACTAGGCAAATATAATTGCGCTTAGTACTAATTCACATAATGCAAAAATATGAATCGGATATGCTATAAGGCTGTTTAGCGTTTCTATAGGGCTACTCCACGTTTCTGCAAGGTTACTTCACGATCCTGTAAGGCTACTCCACGATTCTGCAAGACTACTCAGCAATCCTGAAAGGGCTTATGAGTTAGATCATTTTGTCATAGATGTACAGAGACACGTTGTTTTCAACAGTTTCAAGTGTCTCATGCTTGGCTAAAGGATTATTTAACACTCGCTTTATTGCACATGTCAAATTAATGTTGTACCTTTGCATAGTTTTGGGTTCAACGCGTCAGAGCGCAAGGAAATGGCCTCAGATGCGAAATTCAGGAATTTTAATATAATAGAAGATACATATTTAAATGGACGAGAATCAGACTTTCGATGGCGGACAGACCATCGACAATGACAGAATCATTAAAATCAACATCGAGGAGGAAATGAAATCCTCGTATATCGACTATTCAATGTCGGTAATCGTAGCCCGTGCCCTGCCTGATGTGCGCGACGGATTCAAACCCGTGCATCGCCGCATCTTATACGGTATGGCCGGTATCGGTAATACGAGCGATAAACCATATAAGAAATGTGCCCGTGTAGTAGGTGAGGTGTTGGGTAAGTATCATCCCCACGGCGACTCCAGCGTATACGGTGCGCTGGTACGTATGGCACAGGACTGGAATATGCGTTACACACTTGTCGACGGACAAGGTAACTTTGGTAGTGTGGATGGTGACTCGGCTGCCGCTATGCGATACACCGAGTGCCGGCTCTCGAAAATGGGCGAACATATCATGGACGACCTAGAGAAGGACACCGTAGATATGGCTCCGAACTTCGACGACTCGCTGACTGAGCCTACCGTAATGCCAACGAAGGTGCCCAACCTGCTGGTGAACGGTGGTAATGGTATTGCCGTGGGTATGGCTACGAATATGCCTACTCACAATTTGGGAGAGGTAATCGACGGCTGCTGTGCCTATATCGACAATCCCGATATCGATACAGATGGCCTGATGCAGTACATCAAGGCTCCTGACTTCCCAACTGGTGCGTATATTTATGGTATACAGGGCGTTAGAGACGCTTATGAGACAGGTCGCGGACGTATCGTGATGCGCGCTAAGGCTGAGATTGAGAGCCACGAGACGCATGACAAGATTGTGGTAACGGAAATACCATATGGCGTAAACAAGGCTCAACTGATTGAGTATATTGCCGACCTCGTGAAGGAGGGCAAGTTGGACGGAATCTCCAATGCCAACGACGAGTCTGGCCGTCAGGGTATGCGTATAGTCATTGACGTGAAGAAGGACGCCAATGCCAATGTGATTCTGAACAAGTTGTTCAAGATGACAGCACTCCAGAGTTCGTTCTCGGTGAACAATATTGCGCTGGTGAAGGGCCGCCCACGTCTGCTGACGCTGAAGGAGTGTGTGAAGTACTTTGTGGAGCACCGTCACGACGTTACAATCCGCCGCACACGTTATGACCTTCGCAAGGCCAAGGAACGTGCTCACATTCTGGAAGGACTTATTATCGCGGTGAACAACATTGACGAGGTGGTTCATATCATCCGTAACTCTAAAACTCCAGTTGACGCACAACGCAACCTTGAGAGCCGTTTCAACCTTGACGAGCTTCAGTCAAAGGCAATCGTTGATATGCGCCTGAGCCAGTTGACGGGTCTGCGCGTTGACCAACTGCATCAGGAGTTTGACGACCTGATGAAGTTGATAGCCGATCTGCAAGAGATTCTCGATAATCCAGAGCGTTGCAAGCAGGTGATGAAGGACGAACTGATAGAGGTGAAGGAGAAATACGGTGACGAGCGCCGTACGGAAATCAAGTACTCCAGCGAGGAGTTTAATCCAGAAGATTTCTATCCCAACGATCCTGTGGTGATTACCGTCAGCCATCTGGGATATATCAAGCGCACACCGCTCAGTGAGTTCCGTGAGCAGGCTCGTGGCGGAGTGGGAGCTAAGGCTGCCAAGACGCGTGATCAGGATTTCACGGAGTTCATCTATCCAGCCACAATGCATCAGACAATGCTCTTCTTTACTCGCAAGGGACGCTGCTACTGGCTGAAGTGCTATGAGATTCCGGAAGGCGACAAGAACTCAAAGGGGCGTGCTATACAGAACATGCTCAATATCGATAGCGATGACTCGGTGAACAACATTCTGCGTCTGCGCGGACAAGGACTGAACGATCAGGAGTTCATCAACTCGCATTATATCGTATTCGCTACCAAGAACGGTATCGTGAAGAAGACGTGTCTGGAGGCATATAGTCGTCCGAGAGCTAATGGAGTGATTGCCATTAATATCTCTGAGGGTGACGAGGTGGTAGATGTAAGACTGACAAATGGTCAGAATGAGCTCATCATGGCCAACCGTAATGGACGAGCTGTCAGATTTAATGAGTCTGATGTACGTACCATGGGTCGTGTTGCTACCGGTGTCATCGGCATGCGCCTCGATGGAGGAGACGATGCGGTAGTTGGCATGGTTGTTGTTAATAATCCAGATGAGGAAAATATCATGGTGGTCAGCGAGGAAGGCTATGGCAAGCGCTCGCAGGTTGAGGACTACCGCAAGACCAATCGAGGTGCTAAGGGTGTGAAGACACTCAACATCACCGATAAGACTGGAAGGCTAGTGGCTATCAAGGCGGTAACGAATCATAACGACCTCATGATTATAAACAAGAGCGGTATAGCTATCCGCCTGAGTGTTGCCGACTGTCGTGTGATGGGAAGAGCCACACAGGGAGTCCGACTTATTAACCTGACGAAAAAGAACGACGTGATTGCAAGCGTTTGTAAGGTAATGAGCTCAGAACTGGAGGCAACAGTTGAAGAGGAAAGCCGTGCGCAATGGCAGAAAAAGGCTGACGATATCCGCAGGGACACGTTAGCTGCTACTCAGACGGAACCTGAAATGAATGATGATGAAGAACTCGATTCAACTGAGAATACAGTAGATTTCGAATAATAACAAACCTTTTAAATTATACGACTTATGAAAAAAATTATGATTGTGGCCATGATGGCATTCTCTGCTACATGTGCCTTTGCTGGCGACAGCCCGGCATTGAAATCGATTTTGAAAGCCAAAACTTATCAAGAGGCTTCTGACCTGTTGAAGAGCTCACTTGCTCAGCTGGCAAACGACGCAGAGAAAGCCAAGGCTTACAACAAGCTCGTTGACCTGGCAATGGAAAAATACAACAAGGAGAGTGCCACGAAGACTGAGAACGAGGTGATGAAACAGAATAAGCCTGTCGATGTGGATGGCATGAACGAAGCTGCCGTCAATGCCCTGATGGCTGCTATCGAATGTGATAAGTATGACCAACTGCCTAATGAAAAGGGAAAAGTTGCTCCAAAGTTTGCTGAAAAGAACGCCCAGCGTGTATGGCCAGTTCGCGGTCAGCTCGTCAATGCTGGTCAGGATGCTCAGAACGCCGATAAGACAGACCTCTGCAAACGCTATTGGGGTGCTTTCGTAGATTCTGACGACGCTCCTCTCTTCAAGGCTGCTAACCGCGACTTCCAGAAACCTTTCTTCGGACAGGTGGCACGTATCATGGGTATCTATGCTTATCAGGACAAGAATATGGAAAAATGCTTGCACTATTGCGACATTGCCATGAAGGATGAGGGTGAGCGTACGAATGCTCTGAATCTGAAACTGGAGGCTCTGAGCAGTGACCTGAAGAACAGAGCTGACTCAGTGAAGTTCCTTAACAACTTGAAGGAACTTTACACTCAGAATCAAGACAACGACGCATTGTTGGAGCGTATCTATAATTTGCATAATGCTTTTGGCGAGCAGGCTGAGGCTAAGAAGGTACTCGAGGATGTTCTGGCAAAGAACCCCAACAACTTTGTTGCACTTGCTGACCTTGGTATCGGACAGCTTAACGAGAACCCCGCAGCGGCTGAGAAATTCTTACGCAAGGCATTTGAGGTGAAACCCGACAACGCACTTATTGTTACATATCTTGCTACCTGTCTGAGTATTCAGGCACAGGACAAGCAGCCTGGCGATCCTGCTCGTAAGGGGCTTTATGAGGAGGCTGTGAAGTTGTTCGACAAAGCTAAGGAACTTGATCCTGACAAGAATACAAGTAACTGGGGCTACAACCGCTATAATGCGTACTATAACCTCTATGGTGAGGATGACCCACGCACCAAGCAGGCTGAAGCCGAGAAATAACCTATCTCATATACTAATTCCCCCCTTGTCGATTTTGACAATGGGGGGAATTGTTTTTTGTTCTTAATAACGCCTATGCAGCAACTAAGCATCTTTCTATTCCTTGTCTTATTCAATTGTGCGTCAGCTTTGTCGCAGACAAATCAAGCAGCTTATAAAGTCAAGCAAACTCTGCCATCGGAGAGTATCCTGAATTATGTGGGTTTGCCGAATTTGAGCGTTGCCGATAAAGCAGTATTCTTTAATTTAGTAGTTGACTCGGCGCTTAGAAGGAAAGGTGCAGACGATGTGGTGTTAGCGTTGAAGTCTGCCATTCTTTGCGATCAATATGATTTCCTTGCAAGCGAGGGGAAAGCTGCCCGCTTACGCTATCATGCGCGCAATATTGCCAGAGTGTCGGCAATGTGTCCGAAAGTTATTGATGCCGGCCTTGAGGCTTATGGGCGTAAAGACTACAGACGCGCATTAGATTGTTTTACACTCTATTTGGAAAGGTATAATACCAGTTTGTTCGTTGGCCGTAAACCAGAACACGACTCCTATTATAACGAATGTGCTTTCTTTGCGATACAATCTGCGTATAAGAACGGTGATAAAAATGTTGCCAGCCGCTATATGGACAGGGCGCTGCAATGTTCTGAGTATGCGGAGGATGCTGCGTTGGTTCATGTGCTATTGCTCCGCGATAACCGACGTGACTGGCAGGACTCATTGCACTATGTATCGGTATTAACAGAGGCTCATCAGAAGTATCCAAGCAATAACTCTTTTTTTAGCATGTTAGTTGAACATTATACTTCTCCAGCCAATGCTTCCAAATTTAAGCGTTTTATGGAAGAAGAAGTGGCTCTGGACAAGAAAAGCAAGGAAAAATGGGCAATGCTTGGTGAGTTGGAAATGCGAGAAAAACAATGGAATCGTGCTATTGATGCTTACAAAAAAGCTGTTGTAATTGACTCCGCATTTGTAGAAGTTATTTACAACATTGGAATCTGCTACTATTCCAAAGGAGAACTCAGCCAGAGTGCAGCATATTTGGAAAAATGCAGACAACTGGATGGTGAGCGAGCAAAAGTAGATTGGGCTCAACCTCTATATACTATTTATAAGGAGTTGCCTGATGAGCAAAAAGCGCGTGAGTTGCTGCCTATGGTAAAATAGAGCATTGGTGAAAATTGCAAAACGTCTTTCCTTTCTCTTTGTTTTAACGAAAATAGCCGGTAATTCAGTAACTTTAAATTGAAAAGCTCTTATTCTTTTGGTTTTTCAGGTGTTTTTTCGTAACTTTGCCGACACAAAGCTAAAATCAGAAGGTAAAATGAGAAGATTGTTTGTTGTTCTGCTGTTCTCTTTATTGGTTGCACTTGTTGGGCATGCCCAAAAAAAAGAATTAGCTCAAGCAGAGACTGACCTTAAAAAAGGAAAGAATCAGGTACAAGTAGAGCAGACGATGATGAAATTGCTGAAAGATTCGGTTAACAGGGAGAACAAAAAGATATACCTTACTTTATTTGAGGCAATCCGTCAGCAATACGATCAGGGAAATATGAAGTTGTATCTGAAACAGCAATACGATACAGCGGCTCTCTTTGTCTCAGCAAAGAAAATGTTTACCGTACTAGAGGAGTTGGATAGTATTGAAGCGCGCCCAGATAAAAAGGGCAGAGTGCGCATTGAATATCGTAACCGTCATTCGGATTTTTTGAATCAGTATAGGCGTAATATCTTCAATGGTGGTGTGTATCATGCAAACAAACTGAAATTTGCTCAGGCTTATGAGTTTTTTGATATGTATATCGACAGTGCGCATAAGCCTTTGTTCTCGAAGTTCCGTTATGATTCTTTAGATGTCCGTATGCCTGTAGCGGCATATTGGGCTGTATTGTGCGGCTACAAATCTCAAGATGCTGCAAAGACCTTGAAGCACTCGCAACTGGCTCTTGCTGATTCGGCTCATCTCAACTATACACTTCAATATCTGGCTGAGACCTATAAGATGGTAGGTAATACCAATTGCTATGTGGAGACATTGAAAGCTGGGTTCAGACACGATTGCGAATTCCCTTTCTTCTATCCGAGGCTACTTGATTATTATAGTGGCAAAGGTGATCTCGATTCGGCTATGTGTGTAGTAAACCGCCTTTTGGAGAAGAATGATTCGGCAGAGATATACTTGTTTGCCAAGAGTGCTTTGCTTTTGAATATGGGAAAATATGCAGAGTGCATTGATATTTGCAAATCATTATTAGCAAAAAATGACTCTATGCCTGAGGTTTACCTGAACATGGGGCTTTCGTACGTCAATTTGGCCGTTGAGACAGAGCGTGTCTCGAAATCGCGTAATAAGCGTGTCCAGATTACTTCGTTCTATAAGAGTGCATTACCTTATATGGAACGGTATCGGAAAATGATGCCTGCTCAGAAAGACAAGTGGGCACCCGTATTATACAATATATATTTGAATCTTAATATGGGGAAACAGTTCGACGAGATGGATAAGCTACTTCATTGAAGCTTACCAGGCGCCATGTTCGGTCGCTGACTCCCTTATAATAAACCATTCCCTGGTATGTGTTCTCTGTCTGAAAGAAATTCTCGTTGATATCGGGAATGATATAGCGATAAGAATAATACCCCATTTTCAGTGGAATGGCCACATGCCATAAACCCAAGTTCCCGTCCCATTCCATCATATATTTTGTTCTGTTGGCATCTGTTGTCCAGGCACCGTCAATGACTGGTGTGGAAATGCTTTTCGGAGCCTTTAGCGTAAAATGCACAAGCATATACTCGCAAGTATAGTCAATCTCAGTATAGTCGCTATTGCGTATCAGGAAAGCGCCGTTGGCATCTTCGTCAGTAAGATAGTTGGTATAGATCTCATCAGTGAATACCCAGGCATTAAACTGTTTGCCGTCCCATGAAATACGTTCAACCCCCATTGAAGGGTGGTCTGTGTCCAGAATCTCAAACTTCTTGTACTCGTTTCCTGCCTCGAAAACCAAATTCTTGTTGTGAATCCATTCCAGGCCTTTGTCCAACACCATGTTTGGTATCACCCCTTTGCGGGAACTGGAATTTGTGCATAGCCCGTTTTGCCTGACTATTGTCATAATCTGCCTCTCTGGGTTTGTAACCCGCAGACTACCATAGTTCAGCCGCATGTTCACTTGCTGGTGATGTTTGTTAATGGTAGCATCTGTATTTGTAAAGACTTCCATTCCTAACGTCATCAGCGGTTCCACTATGTAGAACGGTAATTCCAAAATGAGTTCATCGTCGTTATCCTCATCCATGATGGTGAGCAGATAATTACCGCTCATTTTCAGACGACAACGTTCGTTAGGGATTCTCACGGAGTAGTGTGTGTAAAGCTGGTTTGTATTGATGCTTTCTACATAATCCTCAATATAATTGTCATTAAATCCCTCTAAAAAGTCACTCTCAAAGATATCCTCACTTGGAGTGCCATCTGCCTCGCAATGCTGAATGTGGTATCTGTAACGATGATATTCATGCGAGAGTTGATCGAATCCTATTTCCAGCACATCCTCACTTCTAAGTCTCATGACGGGCATACTCAACCATTTCCCGTTAACCATCGCGGTCAAAGTGCTGACTTCTGAAGAATAGATGGTCTGTGCCTTAGATTTCATTCCACAGATTAGCAAAATGAGTACAAGGAAAGGGATGTGTCGATAGTTAAACATAGTCTCAATATATCGGTCAGGCATTTTCGTTGCTGTCGGCAGTATGTAAAATAATGCTTGTTGCCCCAATAGTGAAAAGGGTTCCGTCATTGATGATTCTTCGTTCGCGGTCTCCCAAAATCTCATTGTCTACAAAGGTTCCTGTATTGCTAGGTCCGTCTCGTAACACATATTTCAGTTTCCCTTTTTTGTCGCGGCTAACGTTGATTACACAATGACATAGGTCAACACTTGGGTCCACCGTTTCAATAGGGGTGTTGCATGTTGGATTCCCCTTCATGTATCGTCCAATGATATTGTCTCCCATCTTTAAAGGGATAATCTGCTTGTAGTGGAAAACATTCTCAATAACGATGATAGAACCATATTCAGCTTCATCAATATGCTCATCGGAAGCCATTTGCTGGTTCTCCTCTTTTTGGGTAGAACGGAGTTTTGATATGCCTATTCGAATGCCAAACTGCTTATTGCATTGAGGGCATTGGAAAACCAGTGATTGTCCTGCCTGATATTGGGTTTCATCGAATGTGATATAATAGTCACATTTGGGGCATCGTACTCTTTTCAAAATAAAATAATAGAATGTTAGTAAGAATAAACACGTTTGTAAATATGCCTTTTGCTACATGTAGAAGGATGCTCTATGAACGTAGAGATGAACTATAGAGTCGTAGAGCATAACTATAGCCTGACTTTCAGCACCCAGGCTTCTTTGAAATCATCAAGATCGCGTAGCTCACCCAATGACTTATAGGCTTCTCCTTCAGTCTTATAACGTCCATAGATTACCTTGGTGCTTGTCTTGCTTATCACTTGTGCCTGAAAACCTTTCTTTGCCAGTTGTTTTACGAACTCGGCAGCATTAGCCTTCGAAACATGGCTTGCCAATACAATAGTGAATACGTCCTCAACAGTTTTATTCTTTTCGGTAGATTGTTGGTTGAGGGCAATTTTCTTTTCGGTAACAACTTTCTTGATTTCCTGATTGCCAAGGGTAACTTCTTTAGGCATAATTTGTTTGAGCACATGGCTGTCTATCGATGCAGTCTGCTTATTGGTGCCTAACGGAGTGCTGAACAGAAGGAAGGCAAATACTACAATGGCAGCTGCGGCTAGATTTCGGAGCAAGCTAACCTTTATATGAATGGTGTGTGGTTCCTCAGGCTCACTATCATTTGCTTCAGATAGTCTCATGGTCTCCACGAGGTGAGTCTCTGGCTTTTCCGTTGCCTTGGTGAGTGGCTCTGTTTTAACTTCAACTGTTTTTGTCAGCATATCCATCTCAAAACTGCTCAATGCATAGAAGGAAGGAGTGAGAATACCTGCCTCGCAAGGTGCAAATTCAAAACAACCTTCTTCGTTAAGAGAAAGAACACCAATGCCATTAAACTCATAAAAGCCCTCGTTTTCCAGGTGTTGGCGCAATTCATTCACCTCGTCCTCAATACGGTGAATCGCATCAGGATAACTGATATCGTAAGCCTCCACATAGGATTGAGCCAGTAAACTGTCATTCAGTCTGAGCTTCGGATTGAATCCAAGGGTGCGAAGCGGTGGCAAGAACAAATGATCCTCGTCATCGTATCGCGCTTCAACATGATTGGTCATAAAGCCTCCTAAACCCGGCACTATCACACAATCGTTGTTGAGAAGAAGTATTTCTATATGTCTTTCTAATTCAATCACGAGTGCAAATTTACTTGTTTTTTCCGAATAATCCAAATATTTTATTCTCAGAAAAGAAAAAAAGTGAAAATCCTTTTTGGTGTCGATTATTATTCGTACATTTGCACTATGAAATACTCTAATACGAAAATAGAAGGTGTTGTCATCATAGAGCCCAAGGTTTTTAATGACGCGCGTGGCTATTTTTTCGAGGCTTTTAAGAAAGAGGAATTTGAGCAGAATGTGGGGCAGATAGACTTCATTCAGGAGAATGAGTCAAAATCAAGTTATGGTGTATTGCGAGGCCTTCATTATCAGAAAGGCGAATATTCTCAGGCCAAGTTAGTGAGAGTGATTAAAGGGCGTGTGCTCGATGTGGCTGTAGACCTTCGAAAGAGCTCACCAACCTTTGGCCAGCATGTTTCCATAGAATTAAGCGACGAGAATAAACTCCAGTTTTTTATACCCCGTGGTTTTGCCCATGGATTCCTGGTTTTGAGTGAAGAGGCCGTCTTTACTTATCAAGTAGACAATATATATGCTCCTCAACAGGAAGCCTCTATTCGTTTCGATGATCCCGCTCTTGGCATTAATTGGCCAATTAGTGAGGAGAATCTGATTATGAGTGAAAAAGACTTAAATGCTCTCGGTTTAGCAGATGCAGTTTTGTTTGATTAAGTTGTAGTATAATATATAAAAGATGAAAGGACAAAGAGTCTTATTGGTGATGTTGCTGTTGTCGGCAATCTTGTTCTCCTGCAAACGTCAGAAGGACAACCAAGAGATTGTTGTCCAAAAAGAAAACAAGACAGCTAAGTCTTTACTGCAGGGAATATGGATTAATGAGGATAGTGAGGACATTGCTTTCCGGGCCAAAGGTGATAGTATCTTTTATCCCGATACTACCAGCGTTCCTGTCAGTTTCAAGATAATTGGTGATACCTTGGTCCTTCAGGGAGCTAATGTGGTGAAGTATCCAATTGAAAAACAGGCGTCCCATCTGTTTGTGTTCAAGAATCAAAATGGTGAGTCTGTACGATTGGTGAAGAGCGAGAATCCTGATGATACCTATGCTTTTGAAGGTAAGCAACCTCAACCGATTAATCAGCGTCAGCTTATTAAACGTGATACTGTTGTTGTCTATGATAACAACCGTTTTCACTGTTATGTGCAGGTCAATCCAACTACTTATAAGGTAATAAAGACCTCTTACAACGATGATGGTGTTGAAGTTGAGAATATCTACTATGACAATATTATCCACATGGGGGTGTTCAAAGGCACAACAAAAGTGTACTCCAGCAATTTCTATAAACAAGACTTCAAAGGTAAAGTTCCAGCAGATTTCCTCACAAAGTGTGTGCTAAGTGACTTTATCTTCAGCGGAATCGATGCTGAAGGTATACATTTTAACGCTTTGCTGGGTATTCCAGATAGTCCCAGCAGCTATGTTGTTGAAGTGCTTGTCTCTTTTAATGGGAAACTGACATTAAAAAGCGCAACCGATTAGTGTTCTATTGTTTGAATTCAATAGTTAGGATTTGCCTAATAGGTCTCCTTTAACCGCAAATCAGCCTCTTATTAAAACTTGATTAGTCATCAATTACGTTGTAACTGGTTATCAAATACCTTGTACTTGGTCATTAGTTGAAGTATAATTAGCCATTAATTGAAGTATAATTAGCCATTAATTGAAGTATAACTAGCCATTAATTGAAGTATAACTAGCCATTAATTGAAGTATAACTAGCCATTAATTCGAAGATAAACAGTCATCAACTATAGATGCAACAGTTCTTGTACTTCAACATGGCAGAAAACGAATCAACTTATTCGATAATCCCAGCCTCTAACCA
This sequence comes from Prevotella sp., assembly GCA_016291595.1. Lineage (GTDB taxonomy): Bacteria > Bacteroidota > Bacteroidia > Bacteroidales > Bacteroidaceae > Prevotella. The sequence continues at coordinate 56,814 of JAEEXN010000006.1, read as the reverse complement.
CTGATTGATTAACTCTTTTGAATCTTCAATGGCAGTTTCAATATCTACTTCATATTCCACTGTCAGCATTTGTGCGAGCATCTCAGGAGTAAAGTCCAGTCCTTTATTTGTTATTTGTTCCCAAAGCCATGCTGAGCTTTCATTCATACTAATGATATTGCTAAAGTCAATATTCTCTTTTCCTTGAGCAACTATTATCTGTTGTCCACACACATTGCGGAGGTTAAATCCTTTTTTTGCTTTCATTTTATATGGGTTTAAATAGTTTCAACCAGATACGGCGATAAAATGCTAAAAGATATCGGCGGATAGGGTAGAGGTGAACCCAAATCCATGAATAAGTGCGCCATTTCCACCCATCAGTACGGTCCATAGTTTCACGTCCCTTTCTGTAGAAGCCGATAACAGCGCCTTTCACATCCTGAATACTGCATTGTTCGTCTGCCAGGTTACCGTCACCTCTTAGAATCACCTGATCTCCATCGATTTTTATGATGCGATGAAGCACAAAATGCTTAGGATCTACTTCTGCTAACACTGGATCACCGACTTTAGGATTATCAGCCTTTGTGAGCAAAGCTTTATCGCGTCCGTCTTCAAGAAAAGGGCGCATGCTAAAACCACGCAGCCTTAATGTAACTGTGTGGCCCTCGTCAAGCAGCTTTACGATTTCGGGAAGCAGCATGGCATTTGGCATTTGTATTTCCTTTATTTGCAAATGGTCTTGTTGCATAAAATAGCTGCGTCTCGATCTGGTAGGCAGTGTAGGGTGTATATACCTGTTGTTTCTACAACTCTAGTAACAGTATTACAAATATTATTGAAGATATCCTCATCCCATTTCATAGATGAACAAGAGGGAAGAAACGAAGCGAAAGCCTCTACAGGACTAAGCCTTTCGATACTGTTCTGTTGTGCACGGTCAATTCGCGTTATAGCTCCTAATGGAGCTTTTACTTGCCGATAACAAGGGGTTTTCCCGCTCCACGGTGAGCCGTAAATATAAGGGATACCATCATTAATACGAACAATGGGATTATCGTCATTCATTAACTCACAATCTGCGATGTAGCGTAACCATGAACTTACTTGTGTGCTTTTACCAGTTCCGCTTTTGGCTATAAATGCATAGCCATAACCTCGGTGCCGTACGAGCGAAGCATGAATAAGTAAGGTTTGATGTCGGCTTCCCGCAAAAGCATATATAAGCATCAGCGCATTGTTCAATCCAAAACTGCGCATATCGTAATTGCCTTTTAGAGCACAACGACAGTCGGAAAAGTCTTTATTTGATTGTAACAGGCAACATTCATTTCCTTGAATATCTTTAATTATATACTGATATCCACCATCTGCTAAACGGTCGACAACAGTATCTCCGTTTCCTGTGTCAAATCTACCTATCCGTTCCCTTCCTTCTTTGATGGGAGGGAGTTGGTCGTCGACTGTAAGTTGGAAAAATAACGAACTGTTCTCCTTGTCAGTCCTAAATGGCTCGAACGATCTGATTAGATGCATGTCGTTCTTCTTGGACTGTTTGAAAACAATCTTGACGAGATGATCAGCTATTAGGAAAGTATTATGAGTTCTTTCTTGGTGGTTTACGTCCATCCTTCTTTTCTTTTTTAGCAGCTTTCTTTTTTGCCTTGAGTTGCGCCTTTGTTAATGATTGCTCTTCACGCTCTAATACGTCAGGTTTTACAGAGGTGAACTTCATCTCGTTTTCGTTGATATATTGAATAGAATAATGTCCACGCGTTGAATAGCGTTGTTTCATTTTCAGATACTTCTTCTCTATATCTTTGCGTGTCAGAGCAAATGAAGTAATACAAGCCATATTTTTCTTACCCGTGCCTTCGAGATAATTCTTCAATTGATAGGAATAATTCTCGCGTTCCATAAGAAACTTCGTCTTTTGCTCAATGTATACACTGTCAACAACTTGTATGTCAGTAAAATATACAGTCGAATCGTTGAATGATTGGGCAAAGCCGAACATGAATACTTTTTGTATGTTTCTGTTTTGGGCTTTCGCTATAGTATTGATAGAGAATAGCATTGTAAACAATAATGCTACTACAAAGCAAATATGTTTCATTGTCCTAAGTATGACTTCAAAAATTTGTTTTTTGTGCTATGACGTAAACGGCGTATTGCTTTCTCTTTAATCTGGCGTACGCGTTCGCGTGTCAGGCCGTATTTATCTCCGATTTCTTCTAACGTCATTTCCGGTTGGTTAATGCCAAAGAAAGCTTCAATAATATTGCGCTCCCGTTCGTTGAGACGTTGCAAAGCACGGTTGATTTCCTCTCTTAACGATTCCATGACAAGAGTTTTGTCGGCCATGGGTGAGTCGTCATTGATAAGAACGTCGAGCAAGCTGTTTTCCTCTCCATCGACAAATGGGGCATCAACAGAAACATGACGGGTGTTTACCTTCATTGCATCTTCTATCTTGTCTTGTGGCAAGTCTATATGCTCGGCAATCTCCTCAATACTGGGTCTGCGCTCATGTTCCTGCTCAAACTTATTGAGCAGACGATTAATTTTATTGACTGATCCTACTTGATTGAGAGGAAGCCTTACAATACGGCTCTGCTCAGCAATAGCTTGTAAAATACTTTGCCGAATCCACCAAACAGCATACGAAATGAACTTAAATCCTCTCGTCTCGTCAAACTTTTCAGCTGCCTTAATGAGTCCTAAATTACCTTCATTAATCAAATCAGGCAGGCTTAATCCTTGGTTTTGATATTGTTTTGCTACTGATACGACAAATCTCAAGTTTGCTTTTGTCAGTTTCTCAAGAGCTTTGCGGTCGCCTTGCCTGATGCGCTGAGCTAGTTCCACTTCTTCTTCTACTGAAATCAGCTCTTCGTGTCCGATTTCTTGAAGATATTTATCAAGAGATGCGCTCTCTCGGTTGGTAATAGATTTGGTAATCTTGAGTTGTCTCATATAGCATGCAATTTAAAGCATCTGCAAAAATAATACAATAATCCCGAAAAAACAAAAATAATGGATTTTTTTTTGCTTTTTCGGGATTAATATGTCAATTAATCTTGCAGACCAATAGCGAAGTAGGCTTTTTTACCGGTAGGATAAATACCTTGTATGTAAAGCACTGGTTCTTTGCTTGTAGATGCATTCTTTACGACTTCTTGTAATTGGTCGATTGTTTTCACGGGAGTGTTATTTACATTCTGGATGATGAATCCCTTGGTGATACCAGCCTTGTTAATCTTTCCGCTATTCACTTTGATGACTTCAAGACCGTAACCAATATTCAGTTGTTTCTTCTGGGCATCGGTGATTTCGCGGAAGTTTGCGCCAAGGACATCAAGATCTGCCTGTTTTACTACGTTTGTGTTGCCCTGTTCGTTCTTAAGGGTCACTGTTTTTGTAACTTTCTGCTTGTTATGCAAGTATGTAATAGTAAGTTTATCGCCTGGTTTCTTGTTTGCCATGATTGCTGTCAGTTCGCCAAACTTGGTGATTTTCTTACCATCAACATTTACAATGACATCTCCAGACTTGATACCTGCAGCCTCGGCAGCACCACCTTCTACTACTTCACTTACGTATACACCTTCCATCGTTCCATAATCGACATCGTTTCCTTTTTCTTTCTCAACGTCAACCTGATTCTTTACGTCACCACCTTTAATTCCAATATAGGCACGTTGAACAGTTCCATATTGTTTGAGGTCTGCTACTACTTTATTCATGATAGAAGTTGGAATAGCAAAACCATAACCAACATATGATCCTGTCTCGCTGTATAGCATATCGTTGATACCAATAAGCTCGCCACGTACGTTAACTAGGGCACCACCTGAGTTTCCACGATTGATTGCAGCATCTGTCTGAATGAAAGACTCAACGCCATTTTGACCCATAGTGCGTGCTTTCGCACTTACAATTCCAGCTGTGACAGTGTTGGTCAAATTAAAAGGATTACCAACAGCTAATACCCATTCACCGACCTTAATGTCTTCACTATTGGCGATTGCAATAGGTGTGAGACCATTTACGTCAATCTTGATAAGTGCCAAATCAGATGTTTTGTCAGTACCAATGATACGAGCAGAGAATTCCTTATTATCGTTCAGTGTGACAGTAATCTCATCTGCACCTTCTACCACGTGGTTATTTGTCACGATATATCCATCAGTGGAAATGATGACACCCGAACCAGAGCCTTGGCGTTTCGGAGTTTGCACCTGACGTTTTTGTGTGCCACCTTGTCCACGATTAGGATTGCCAAACCATCCGAACGGATCAGAGAAGAAATCCTCAAATGGGTCTCTTGTCTGAACGTCAATAGTCTGTGTCTTGCTGTTTTGTGTGCTTAAAATATGAACGACCGACGGGAGTGCTTTTTCTGCTGCATAAGTTAAGTCTACGGGTTGTCCTGCAGGAGCAGAAAGTGCTGTAGAGGGTTTGATGGCATTTGCCTTGAGGAAGGCACCAGCCGAGAAGGCTACTGCAATGATGCAGAGAGCCGAAACTACATAATTTGAAATCTTTTTCATACCTTATAAGTTTTAATATTTGTTTCTTTTTCTATAGGACATTTTAATAGGCTAAAGTCCCCTTTGTTTTGCAGCATGCAAATATAGGCGCAAAAAAGTTAAAACTGTCATTTTGTCTTATCTTTTGTCGTCTTTTAACACTTTATTTTCTACTCTTAACGGCATTTTACGAGCAGAACTGACAATTTTACATTGATTAATCTGTGAAAATCTCTGTTAATCTGTGGTTAAAATAAATAATTTTATTACTTTTGCACCTGAAATAGTGTTCCGGCTTGTCGCTGGTATCCCAGGTGATGCGAGAGGAAAGTCCGGGCAGCATAGGGCGCTCCACTTCTGAAAGTAGAAGCTATTGGTGACAGTAGGTAAGGGCAGAAGAAAACAACCGCCTTGCTTCGGTGGGGTAAGGGTGAGAAGGTGGTGTAAGAGACCACCAGCTGGCGGGTGATCGTCAGGCTGTGTCCGCTGGAGGCTGCAAGTTCATGTAAACCGCCGTTTGAGGGTTGCCCGCCCGAATCTGTTTCTCTACATTTACCTTGTGATATGTAGGAGTGCAGATACGGTGGAGGGTAGAACGCTTGAGCCGTAGGGTGACTTGCGGACTAGATAAATGACAAGCACTGTTATTTACTGAGAGGTGATGGCAGTACAGAACCCGGCTTACAGGGGCACTGTTTCTTTTTTGTTGATTTTTTAAAGAACACTTTATTGCTCATAGCATTTAGTTTTCTATGTTATACATCTATATATAGTTTATGTTTAGGAAAATCTACGACATCATACGATTGGTGATTAGTGAGTTGACTGCTAAGCGAGTGTTTGATTCGGCTGCTGCACTGACCTATTCAACGCTGCTTGCAATCGTTCCCATTATGGCTGTCGTGTTTGCTGTTGCACGTGGTTTTGGCTATTCAAAATATATAGAGACGTGGTTTAGAGACATGTTGGCTAGTCAGCCTCAAGCTGCAGAAATCATTATTGGTTTTGTCAATTCCTATCTTGTTCATACGAAGAGTGGTATTATTTTAGGATTGGGATTGTTGTTTATGCTTTTTACTGTTCTCATGTTGGTTAGTAACATTGAGAAAACCTTCAATGATATCTGGCAGGTGAAGAAACCTCGCAGCCTTTTCCGCACAATTACCGATTATATTGCCATGCTGTTTCTTGTCCCTATCATCATTGTTATTTTGGCCGGTGTTTCTATTTTCATGGCAACAATCGCCCAGAACTTAGATCAATATGTTGTTATAGGTTCTGTTGCACACTTTCTGATAGACTTGACACCATATCTTTTAATGTCGGCAGCTTTTTTTGCTCTTTATGTATTCATGCCCAATACAAAGGTACATATGAAAAGTGCAATTCTACCAGCTATACTAGCTGGAACGGCTATGCAATGGTTGCAGCTTTTCTACATTCATTCTCAGTTGTGGGTAAGCAGCTACAATGCCATTTATGGCTCATTTGCCGCCTTGCCGCTGTTTATGCTTTGGGTGCAATTCTCTTGGACCATTTGCTTAGTTGGCGCAGAACTTACATATACAATTCAAAACCTTGAGGAATCAGCATTCTTGTCTGATGCAAAGAGTATGAGCTATCGCTATCGTATGATGCTCAGTGCGCTTTTACTTAGCTTAATTTGCAAAAGATTTTCCGAAGGCGGAAAGCCATATACCGCATTAGAATTGAAATTGGCCACAAATATTCCTATTCGTATAACTAGTGAATTGCTCTATGATATGTCTAAAGCGCATCTGATCTTAGAAACAGTTGGCCTTGATGAAAAAGAAGAAGATCCGGTGTTTCTTCCTGCCGAGTCACTTGAGAACTTAAGTGTTGGGGCAATGGTTGATCGCCTTGAAGCACAAGGCAGTTGGAAACTTGATGTCAATTTGCGTGCTCATGCTAGTGTAAATTGGGGCAAGGCATATCAAGCACGTCGTGCATATCTCAAAAGCCTGCGCGGAATTCTTTTGAAAGATCTTTGATACGTGAAGTGTTTTGACCGTAAAAACTCTTGGTTATATACAATTAAAATAAGTAGAACCAAAATAATATTTAGCTCTATTAATCATCTAAATCTCTGTAATAACGTCAAAAACTATTCCTTATCAAACAAATTGTTGATCTCCTCTATCTCATCCTCATCAAACCAACTGTTCAATTTAGCTCGGGCTTTCTGTTTAATCTCTTCAGACACGTCTCCCCATACTTTCTGTAATACATATATAAGTACGGCCAAATCATCGCCTAAGCCTGCAATGGGTATAGCATCAGGAATAACATCAAGGGGGCTAATCAGATAGCCAAGAGCTCCTATAATAACAGCTTTATCCTTCACAGAAATCTTATCGCTACCTAACGTGTAATATAGAATCAGGGCAGCATAGACCAATTTTGCACCCGCACGTTTGGCTATGCGTGATATTTTTTCTACAAATTCACTTTGAGAGAACTTGTTGGCATATTTCATAAAATCTGGCAATTCCATATATGATAGCAGAATTTTAAAGTTAATACTGGGCGCGAAGATACACATTTCTTTTATTTTTGCCAAAATTATTTTGGATTTATCGACAAATCTAATAAATTTGCACACAAATTTTAGAATTTTTGATGCAAATTATTTTTGTTTATATTATTATTGCTTTGTCTGTTTCTTATATTGTCTGGCGTGTCTATAAAGCTATCCATGCTGACAATAATCCTTGTCGTGGTTGTGATGGATGTGCCTTACGCGACATTAAAAACAAAAAAGATTGTGAAAAATTTGGCAGAAAGAAATAAAAGCATTAACTTTGCATCCGCTAACAAGAAATGGTGCCTTGGATGAGTGGCTTAGTCAACGGTCTGCAAAACCGTCTACGGCGGTTCGAATCCGCCAGGCACCTCTTCTCATTCCCACATTAACTGTAATACCTAACAGGGTCTAAGCTTTTGCTTAAGACCCTGTTTTTTGTTGTGTAGACTTTGTGTCCTCTTCATCTCAATAAATCTCTATCTCCAGAGCAATCAATTAAGCACAAGCAAATAGAAATAATAACGAAGAATGAATATCTAAACATCATTCTTTGTTATTGATGTTTTTCTTATAATCTGTTGGTCGTGGACCATAGACAACTTTACGTTGTTCCATCCTTTTCTGATACTCCGCAATACTCTTTTTCAGCCTTTTGACATCATTGCTTAAAGTGTTATTGTCATTTTTTAGCATCTCGTTCTCCTCTTGCAACTGCTTGATTTCCTGCTTTGCTGCCTCATATGTCTTCTGTGACACACAAGAACCGAACCCCAATGCAACGATGAGGGCAGAAAGGACGGTGTTGATTGTGTAACGAATTCTTTTAATCATGGTCAAAATCTTTTATGTTGCTAAGTTAATGATTAATACTGAAATAAACACTATTTATAGATTATTTAACACTATTATCCATCTCATTTATTCTTTTCAAATGGCAAAGGATCAGGTTTCCATCATCATCTCGTAGATGCATTCCATTTCCCCTGCAGTACCGCCAATACCGGCAATCTTTACATTCATCTTTGCGCATCCAGTCGCGCCTTCTATAAAGAGTATAGCGGTTTTCCCAAACGTCCATGAAATCGTCCTCGTAGATATTACCTTGGCTATAGTTAGAACGGATACTTGCGCAGGCGGCAATTGATCCGTCTGCCATAACGGAGCCTACCGTCACACCAGCCTGGCAGTCGAAGAACATATCTCTTACCTCTCCTTCGTAACGCCCTAAAAATCCTTCGCAACCATATGAAGCGTTGATTCTGCCCTCATGTCGTGTCTGCCGGATAAAGTCGAGCATACCCCGGTATTGTTCATTACTGATTTGCATCACGGGGTCTTTTGCTGCTCGTCCTACTGGGAAAATGGAGTAGATGCGCCAGTAACCGATTCCTTTGTTAATAAGATAGTCACGTATAGCTGGAAGCTGGTCGTAATTGCGCTGATTGACGCATGTAACGACATCAGAGGCAATTTGAGGATTCTTGACAAGCAGGTCGAGAGCTTGGTCAACCATCTGGAAACTATTTGGATGGCGGCGCATCCAATTGTGATTCTCTTCAAGTCCGTCAAGGCTAATGGTAATACTATGCATTCCAGACATGCAAAGTGACTCAAAGCGCTTTGGGGTCAGCACAAGACCGTTTGTAACAACTCCCCATGGAAAACCGCGTTCAAAAATGCCTTGTCCACAAAGTTCCAAATCATCACGAAGAAGAGGTTCTCCTCCTGTTATCGTAACAAATACTCGATGAGGATCTGTTTTTGTTGCAATATTGTCGAGTACACGGAAAAAGTCCTCGCGCAGCATATCATTGATGTCAGAAAGCTTCCTACAATCGCTTCCGCAATGGCGGCAGCTTACATTACATCGCAAAGTGCATTCCCAGAACAATTGCCTGAGTGGATGCTCTTTACGGATGTTGCTGCTTATGTGAGCAGCCAACTCCAATGCGATAAGCTTGCGAATGCCTAATTCCTTTGACTTCTTCATCTTCTATGCTTGAGGGCAATGCGTTGTTTGATGGCAAATAATTAGGACAAAGATAATCATTTTTGTTGTAAAACAAGCATTTATTACGCGTTTTTTATTATCTTTGCAAAAAGCTAAACACTTAGTAATAAAGAATTAATTGTAGTATTTAAATGACAGATATCGCTGTTTTTACGCTTACATCGCCATTGCACGATCCTTTATCAGTGGTTAATGAGACTGAGCATTTTCTTGCTGAGTTGGGAATAGATTATGAATTGAGAAATGATAGTTACGACGAGTACGGCAAGTATTTGTTGAATCTTATCTATGTGCGAACAGGTGGAACGGAGGGGATTTTTAAGGACCGTTTTAATACTCTACGCAAGCAAAGCAAGAAGTTCTATCTGTTAACCTCTGGTAAGAGCAACTCGTTGGCTGCTTCTATGGAAATTCTTTCCTATCTACGCCAACAAGGTGCCGACGGTGAAATCTTACATGGCAATACTGCCTACTTAAGACAACGTATAGGTATGTTGGTGCGTGTAGAACATGCTCGCAGAAAGCTATTCGGTTGTCGCCTGGGTGTTATTGGAAGGCCTTCCGATTGGCTTATTTCAAGCATATATAATCCAGATAAACTGAATAGCGTTCTCGGCATAGACTTAGTTGATATTAGTATTGATGAAATAATTGATGAGGTTAACCATTGTTCGCTGCCTGTATCAAACGAAGTTACTCTGCGAGAGGATGTGCGGAAAGCATTACCGGGGGCGGAGCAGATATATGTAGCCTTGCGTAATCTGGTTCAAAAGTATCAGTTGCAGGGCTTTACAATCCGCTGCTTCGATTTGCTCTCGGCGGTAAAGAATACAGGGTGTTTAGCATTGGCACGTTTAAATGGTGATGGGATTGTAGCTGGATGCGAAGGTGATGTGCCATCCATGCTCTCTATGATGGTTGCCCGTTCGTTAACCGGCAGCTCAGGCTTCCAAGCGAATCCTGCGCGCATCAATCCCGAGTCGGGAGAGTTGTTGTTCGCGCATTGCACAATCCCTCTGGATATGGTAGATAGTTATGAGCTTGACACCCATTTTGAGTCGGGAATAGGGGTAGGTGTTCGTGGTTTTGTGGAAGAGGGACCTATGACTATTTTTAAACTTGCTGGCGACTTGTCGCGCATGTTTGTTGCTCAAGGAACGCTCATACGCAATCAGGCAGAAAATGGCCTTTGTCGCACTCAACAAGTTATTCGGTTGAATGATGCCCGGCAGGCTAAATACTTCCTTACAAATCCTATTGGCAACCACCATATTATCATGAAAGGTAATCATCAAGAAGAGTTGGAAGAGTTGTTGGGGATGCAGGGCAATTCTAATGAGAATAAGTAGTTGTCTGGAAATCTATTTATCCTCATTGCGTTTGTGGAAGGCTCCTCTGCTTCTGTGGAAGGCTCCTCTGTGTTCGTGGAAGGTTCCTCTGCATTTATGGAAGTGCCCAATAATGGCTATGAATGTTGTGATGATGCCATAGGAATACAACATTACGTCACTCCTCATGATCACGGCTTAAATATAAACAACAAAAAAGGACAGCTGTTTAGACTGTCCTTTTTCATTATACTATATAAGAATCGCTTAATAGCTTCTTGCTATAATGACACGGGTCTTTGATGGTTTGCCAGAAACCATGTCGACTCCTGGTGTTTGCTCTACACCAAATGGTACGCAACGAATAGTAGCCTGAGTCTCTTCCTTAATCTGAGCCTCCGTCTCGGCAGTACCATCCCAATGACATAGGAAGAAACCACCGTCTTTCACTCTTTCCTTAAACTCTTCATAATTGTCGCACTCGAAGATATGGGCATCACGGTAAGCTTTTGCTTTTTCGAAAATATTCTTCTGAATATCTTCGAGCAGCTGCTCAACGTATTCAACAATTCCTTCTACAGGGCGAGTCTCTTTCTCGAGTGTGTCGCGACGCATAACCTCAATGGTACCATTCTCTAAATCGCGTGCTCCCATAACCAGACGGACGGGAACTCCCTTCAGCTCGTAATCGGCAAACTTGAAGCCTGGCCGCTTATTATCTGCATCGTCGTATTTCACGCTGATACCAGCCTTGCGGAGCTCATTGATAACTGGTGTAAGCCGCTCGGTAATCCGCTGAAGGTCATCGCCTTTCGAAATAGGCACGATAACAACTTGAATAGGAGCAAGACGCGGAGGAAGCACGAGGCCGTTATCATCAGAGTGAGTCATTATAAGTGCACCAATGAGACGGGTACTAACACCCCAAGATGTTGCCCATACATACTCAGGCTTGTTCTCTTTATTCAAATAAGTAACCTCAAATGCCTTGGCGAAATTCTGACCGAGGAAATGCGATGTTCCGCTCTGCAAGGCTTTTCCGTCTTGCATCATAGCCTCGATGGTGTAGGTATCAAGAGCTCCGGCAAAACGCTCGGTCTCACTTTTAACTCCTTGTACAACAGGAACGGCCATCCACTCTTCTGCAAACTTGGCATAGACTTTCAGCATCTTCTTTGCCTCTTCTTCTGCCTCTTCGCGAGTTGCATGGGCAGTGTGGCCTTCTTGCCAAAGGAACTCTGAAGTGCGCAAGAATGGGCGTGTACGCATCTCCCAGCGCATAACGTTGCACCATTGGTTGCACATAAGAGGCAGATCACGCCAGGATTGAATCCAGTTCTTATAGGTATTCCATATGATTGTCTCACTGGTTGGACGTATAATCAACTCTTCTTCCAACTTTGCAGCTGGGTCAACCTCTACGCCGCTCTTGTCTTCTTTTGCGCGCAGACGGTAGTGGGTAACTACAGCACACTCTTTGGCGAAACCTTCAACATGTTCGGCCTCACGAGAGAGGAACGATTTCGGAATAAGAAGCGGAAAGTAAGCGTTCTGAGCACCTGTTTCTTTGAACATCAGGTCAAGCTGATGTTGCATTTTTTCCCAAATAGCATAGCCGTATGGTTTAATCACCATACAACCACGTACGGCCGACTGCTCAGCCAAATCTGCCTTCACTACCAAGTCGTTATACCACTGACTGTAATTGTCGGCACGCTTGGTCATTTCTTTAAGTTCTTTTGCCATAAATGTCTTATACTTTCTTTGAATTCTTGTCAAATATAGGGAAATCCATATTGAGTTTTAGGAAAATCCCGTTGTTAAAATTGGTATATTTGCCTAATTTTGCCGCAAAATTACAAAAAAATGTTGGGAAAAAGATTAATATGTTGAAAAAAAGATTACCTTTGTACCAACGAATGATTTTTTAATTACCAAACTAAAAATAAAAAGTTATGAAGAAAATGAAACTGATGACACTTGGTATGTGTCTCGCAATGATCGTAGGTTGTGGCTCTGCCACGAAAAATGGTGCGCTGATCGGAACTGGTGGTGGTGCTCTTCTTGGTGCTATTATTGGTAAGATTGCCGGTAATACTGCTGTAGGTGCTGCCGTTGGTGGTGCTGTTGGTGCAGGCGCTGGTGCTTTGATTGGCAAGCACATGGATAAGGTTAAGGCTAAGGCAGAGGCTCTCGAGAATGCAAAGGTTGAGGAAATCACCGACGCTAATGGTCTGAAGGCCGTTAAGGTTACTTTCGACAGCGGTATTCTTTTCGCTACAAACAAAGCTACTCTTAACTCTTCTTCTAAGGCTGAGTTGATGAACTTTGCCAACGTACTGAAGAGCGATCCTCAGCTGGCTGTTGACATTCAGGGATACACAGACTCAACAGGTAACGATGCTATCAACAATCCTCTGAGCCAGAACCGTGCTCAGTCTGTTGCAACATATCTGACCCAGTGTGGTGTTCCAACAAGTCAGTTCAAGAATGTTACAGGTTTCGGTTCTTCTAATCCTGTTGCAGACAACTCAACAGCTGCCGGCCGTCAGCAGAACCGCCGTGTAGAGGTTTATATGTATGCTAGCCAGGCAATGATTGACGCCGCTAATGCTGGTACACTTCAGTAATTCGTACATTTTACAATTGGACAATAATCATTCAGAATTGAAGATTAACAATTGAACTACATTATTAGAAAGATACGCCACATCATCCGATGGACATTGGCTGCCTTCTTTGGCTCGACAATCCTCGCTGTTGTGGCGTATCGTTTTGTTCCTGTTTATGTCACTCCTTTGATGTTCATCCGAAGTGTTGAGCAGATAAAGGATGGAGGAAGTATTATATGGCATCATCATTGGGTACCATTATCACGTATTTCTCCCCACATGCCCGTTGCTGTTATGGCAAGCGAGGACGTGCGATTCCTATTGCATCATGGCTTCGACTATGATGCTATAGAGGATGCTGCAAAGCGAAACAAAAAACGTGGAATGCATAAGTTTGGTGCCAGTACCATTTCCCAGCAGACAGCCAAGAATGTGTTCCTATGGCCAGGACGCTCATGGGTACGTAAAGGTTTAGAGGTATACTTTACAGCTCTAATTGAACTTGTGTGGAGCAAACAGCGCATAATGGAAGTTTATCTTAACTCAATAGAAATGGGAAATGGTATATATGGTGTCGATGCCGTTGCTGAATATCATTTTAACAAGAATTCCCAGGAATTAAGCCGAGCAGAATGTGCGTTAATAGCCGTAACGTTGCCAAATCCTCGTGTCTTTTCATCGAAATCGCCAAGTGCATATATTCGCAAGCGGCAGTTAAAGATTCAACACGAAATGAAGTTTGTTCCCTCGTTTCCTAAGGAGGGTGAGGATTTTAATCCCAAAACGGTTACCGGCGGTGTTTATAAGAGTAAGAAATGAAGAGTTTTCTGGATCAACTGAATCAGAGTCAGTTAGAAGCTGTTACCTATAATGATGGTCCTTCATTGGTGATTGCCGGTGCAGGCTCAGGAAAGACACGTGTGCTTACCTATAAGATAGCATGGTTGCTTGAGAATGGGGTGATGCCTTGGAATATATTGGCACTTACATTTACCAACAAGGCGGCAAAAGAAATGAAGAACCGTATAGGAAAACTTGTTGGCGAGGATAAGGCCAGGCACATTAATATGGGAACGTTCCACTCTGTCTTTTCCAGAATACTTCGAGTTGAGGCTGATAGAATTGGCTACAATGGCAATTATACGATTTATGATGAGAGTGACTCGCGTTCCTTAGTGAAGAGTATCATAAAGGAAATGAAACTTGACGATAAAGTTTACAAACCTGCCACAGTACATAATCGTATCAGTATGGCTAAGAATCATCTGATTCTACCAGCTCAATATGCACAGGAGCGTGATGCGCTTCAGCGTGACAGTGAAAGCAGAATGCCTGCTATTTCCCAAATTTACTTGGCTTATTGTGTGAGGTTACAACAGGCAAATGCTATGGATTTTGACGATTTGCTTGTTAATACTTTCGTTTTGTTTCGTGAGCATGAGGATATAAGAAAGAAATACGCCAATCAATACCAGTATGTACTTGTTGATGAGTATCAGGACACAAACTCTGTACAACAGCAAATAGTATGGCAGTTGACACAAGAGCATCAGCATGTATGTGTTGTTGGTGATGATGCACAGAGTATCTATGGATTCCGAGGCGCGAATATTGATAACATATTGAATTTCCAGCAACTTTATACCGATTCACGTCTATTCAAGCTAGAGCAGAATTATCGTAGTACGCAACGCATAGTACAGGCTGCCAACTCTCTCATTCATAAGAACCAAAGACAGATTCCAAAGGATGTATATAGCCGAAATGAAGAGGGCGACAAATTGATTCTAAAGCATGCCTATAGCGATAAGGAGGAGGCTGTTATCGTCTGTAATGATATCTTACGAATTAAGCGCGAGGATAAGTGCGACTATGGCGACTTCGCAATTTTATATCGAACAAACTCACAAAGTCGCTCGTTTGAGGAAACGATGCGGAAACAAAACATCCCATACAGAATCTATGGCGGGTTGAGTTTCTACCAACGGAAAGAAATCAAGGATGTCATTGCTTATTTCAGGCTTGTTGCTAATCCTGATGATGAGGAAGCATTTAAGCGAATTATTAATTATCCTTCACGTGGCATCGGCGATACAACTGTCGGTAGGATAACATCTGCTGCCATGCAATATGGCGTGAGCTTATGGAGTGTTGTAATGGAGCCATTGCGTTATGGACTGAATGTTAATAATGGAACACTGAATAAACTCGGAAGTTTTAAGAATCTTATAAGTTCTTTTATTGAGCGTTTTCCGAGAGAAGACGCATATGCACTCGGATATGATATTATCAAGCAAAGTGGAATCAGTGCAGACCTTTATTCAGATTGTTCGCCTGAGAACATTTCCAGACAGGAGAACTTGGAAGAGTTCTTGAGTGGAATGCAAGACTTCGTTGAGAGTAGAAGAGAGGAAGGTTTGGGAAATGAGGTTTCGTTAGCAGACTTTTTACAGGAGGTTTCCTTATTGACAGATTTAGATAGTGATAACGGTGAAGAGGGTAGTCGTGTGACGCTGATGACTATTCATAGTGCGAAAGGACTTGAGTTTCCCACTGTATTTATTGTTGGCTTGGAGGAGAATATTTTCCCGAGTCCATTGTGTGCTAACTCTCTGCGTGAACTTGAGGAGGAACGAAGATTACTTTATGTAGCTATCACGCGGGCAGAAAAGCATTGTATTATGACTTGTGCGAAAAACAGGTGGCGTTTTGGGAAAATGGAGTTTGATACACCCAGCCGTTTTATCAGCGATATAGATCCAATGTTGTTGCGTATAGAGTCTGAGACGAGCATTGATGACCATAGCGGGCGTTATTACGGAGCGAAGACACGTAACAGTTTTGGTGGAATGGGCCGCGATACGATGTATGGCAGTTCTTCACGTATTCAGAACAGCCGTCCTGTAGCCAGTCAATTCCGTGCTGATCCGAAAGAGCGTATTGTAGGGCATCAGGAGGAAACCCCATCTGATCCTTTTACCGATAGTTTTAAGCGTAAACTTGTTTCTGCTGGTGGAAACCTGCGAAAAGTCTCATCTGTGGTTAGCAGGACAGTTCCTACTGGTACGCCACATACTTCAGGAGGCTCTCTTAGTGAGGGCGCAGTTATTGAGCACGAGCGTTTTGGAGTCGGCAAAGTTGTTAAGATTGAAGGAACTGGGGAGAATACGAAAGCTACTGTTCAGTTCCGTAATACTGGAACGAAACAATTGCTTTTGAAGTTTGCCCGTTTCAAGGTGATTGGATGATAGAAATCCTTGTTATATAATACAAAAGATGCCAGGCATGTTTCTCAATGTCTGGCATCTTTATTAAAACTTGTTATCTGTTAAAGAGCTTCGTCCTCAGGCTTTTCAACCGTCCTGCCTAGTGGCGGAAGATGTTTTTTCTTTCTTAGCCATGAGGCTTTTCGCTTCTCGTATTCCTCATGATGGCGTTCAAGGAAATTGTCAGCCATATTCCTTTATTCCTTATTAAACTTACTGTAGACAACACTAATCTTCAACTGCTCATGAGGATTGGCTGAGCCTCCGATAAGCCTCGTGCTAGTTAGCGACATATCATTGATAATCTTGTTGTATACTACAGAATTGCTGGAACTCTGTGTCGTTGATACGCTGACAGGCACCAAAACTACTTTGTTCCAGTTTGGATGCTGTGTAGTATAAGATGAGCCACCTTTAGCTTTCTCCTCAGCCATTGCTCTCACGAGATTTGATATGTTGCTGAAAGTATATGAATTATAATACACAGTCTTTCTGGTTGTCTGATCTGTATAGGAGTCACGAGGAATCAAGAATGACGTTTTGTTGTTGTGTAACTTATTCTTCTCAAAGAAACTGTACAAACTGTCTTTCTGCACCATTAGCAAATAGGTGGGAGCCTCAAGCTCGTATCCTGTGTGGCTATCGTTATTGATGCGCGACAACACTATTTTTGCGGTGCTCAGCGTGTCGTTCTGATGGTTGTTGATAATCTCGTCTACAGGCAGGGTCATTTCAGTAAAAATACCGGCAGGACTCTTAATATATGTACATGAGTTGTCGTTAATGAGCTTATCCAACGTCGCACGGTCATTCGATATGCGCGTGGTTTGCAGAACCTCCTCTGTTCCGTCGAATGATACCACTCCTACTGAGGTTGTCGTGTCGTTTGGATGATAACGGAAATAGACATTCAGTTTGCTTCCATTTATATATGCCATACTTCCTAAGCCGCCTGTATTCTGGAAAAAGAATCCTGGGCAAATATTATGGATGAAGGAGTAGGAATCGTTGAAGTTATTGGGGTTCTCAAAAAACTTCCGGATCAGATATGTACCATAATTATTATAGGTGTTACCATCCGCATCAGTATATTCCTCATCGAGTTTGATTCGGATGTTATTCCAATAATCCTTGCTGTTCCTGAGAGAATCTTTTATGCTAAGGTCGGATAGTGTGTAGGTCTTCTGTTTCGAAATACCATTCTCGCGGATATAATTCTTCTCAACAGGATTGAAATTAGAGTAATATTTGACATTATCCTCCATAGGCCTGTTCATCTCACGGGCAGTCAGGGTCATGGTTGCAAGTGAGTCACCGTAGTATGTAGTGTAATAAAGTCGCAAATCACACGAGTCGGCTACGATTTCACCATTGATGCGGCTTACAATACTGTCCTTCTTAGGAAAGAGCGAGCTGTTTAAGCCTTCCAGCGTATGGAATTGCACCATGAAATCACCAGTAATATAAGAGCCGGTTTCAGGATCTTTGATTTTTCCCACATAACCTATATCACTACGCGACAAAACCGAGTCGGCAGCAATAGAGCGAGTACTAACAATAAAGGTATCTGTTGAGATTTTCAGATAATCCATGTCGTTTGTCAGCGATGTACCAATTGTTTCTGTAGTGTCATCGCATGACGACAAAGCTATTGCGATGAAGGCAAGCCCTGTCAGAAGTCTTAATTTCATTATTCTGTAATCTTGTTGTAGAATTCACTATAAGCAGCCCCATAGCCTTCTCCGCCCGGGTAGTTCAGCAAGGGTAGGCGGCTTTGGGTTGCGTATTCGAGCAGGTCCTGATTAACGTTCTCGGCGGCAAAAACGATACCATCAGAATAATCAATGGCCATTTTTCCTAATTCCATAAAGTCGAATTTCTCATTGTATTTATTGAGGAGCTCGGCTTTAGCATCGCGGTAATCAACACATTTCTTGAAATTATCGCCGAAGTCACCTTTCAGCGTGCTGTTAAAGAATGAGGTAACAACCTTTGTATCTGCGAACGATGGCTCATCTTTGTATGCTGTTTTTACGTAGAACGGAATCACGCCAGCCATCCAGCCTTGGCATTGGATAATGTCAGGTGTCCAGCGCAATTTTTTCACAGTTTCTAATACGCCGCGCGCAAAGAAAATTGCTCTTTCTCCATTGTCAGGATATTCTTCTCCGCTCTCATCAGCTTCCATCTGGCGCTTCATGAAGTAATCCTCATTATCGATGAAATACACTTGGATTCTGGATGTGGGAATCGAGGCCACCTTAATGATGAGCGGGTGGTCTGTGTCGTCGATGATAAGATTCATACCAGAGAGACGAATAACCTCATGCAATTGCCCGCGGCGCTCGTTAATAGTTCCCCATTTGGGCATGAAGGTGCGGATCTCGAAACCTTGTTCCTGTACCGCCTGTGGCAAATCGCGTCCCATGACAGACATTTCGCTTTCTGGAACAAATGGAGCAATCTCCTGGTTAATGAATAATACTTTCTTAGCCATTTGGTTTTTGTTTAAATTAAATGCAAAGGTACAAAAAAAAAATGATATTTTCCCCATTTCAAGGATTTAAATACTCAAATAATCTTAATCTTCGCAATTATTTAATTTTTTTCTTTCTTATTTAAGAAAAAAGTTGTTATTTTGCACCCCGTTATGAAAGTATTCGAAAAGATAGTTGAACTTCAGAATGCGTTGTTTGATGCACGCAAGGAAGGTAAGACAATAGGACTTGTGCCCACGATGGGAGCCTTGCATGAGGGGCATGCCTCATTGGTGAGGAGAAGTGTTTCAGAGAATGACCTAACTGTAGTATCTGTGTTCCTCAATCCGACTCAGTTTAATGACCAGGGCGATTTACAACGTTATCCTCGCACACTGGAGGCTGATTGTGCCTTGCTTGAATCGGTTGGTGCCGATTATGTGCTGGCTCCATCCGTCGAGGAAATGTATCCTGTCCCTGATACGCGTCATTTTGAGTTTCCTCCCGTCAGTACGGTTATGGAAGGCGCAAAGCGCCCCGGCCACTTTAATGGTGTGTGTCAGGTCGTCAGCCGTCTGTTCTATATCGTTCGTCCCGACCGCGCCTATTTCGGCGAAAAGGACTGGCAGCAGATAGCAGTAGTTAAGCAATTGGTGAAGTATATCGGCATGAACATTCAGATTGTGGAGTGCGAAATCGTGCGCGATGCCGATGGCCTTGCCAAGAGCAGTCGCAACACCTTGCTGGCACCTGACGAGCGCGCTATAGCTCCTGTCATTTATCAGACTTTGAAGGAAAGCCTAGATTTCGCCAAGTCGCATACAGTCGGAGAGACTCACGACTATGTCGTTGACAAAATCAATGCTGTTGACGGTATGGAGGTTGAGTATTTTGAGATTGTAGACGGCGACACACTTCTTCCGGTCAGCAATTGGGAAGATGCAGGTTATGTGGTAGGGTGCATTACGGTTTATTGTGGCAAGACTCCTATTCGTTTGATTGACCATATTCGTTATAATTAATCAGTAGTAGAATGCAAATAGAAGTTCTGAAGAGCAAGCTGCATTGCGTGAAGGTGACAGAGGCCAATTTGAATTATATTGGTAGTATTACGATTGACGAGGATTTGATGGATGCGGCAAACTTGATTGCCGGTGAGAAAGTGCTTGTCGTCAACAATAATAATGGTGAGCGTCTCTGCACCTATATCATCAAAGGCGAGCGCGGTAGCGGATGTATTTGTCTTAATGGTGCCGCCGCCCGTAAGGTTGAGGTAGGCGACGTGGTGATTATCATGTCATTTGCCATGATGGACTTTGAGGAGGCAAAGAGTTTCAAGCCTTCGGTAGTATTCCCTGAAAATAACAAGGTAATCAAATAAATCAGTAGAGCAGCACCCCAGAAACGCAGAGTATAACTTTGGAAACGTAGAGCATTACTTTGGAAACGTAGAGCATTGCTCCCAAATCGTAGAGCATTACTCTGTAAACATAAAATAAGCCTCCCGCAATGCAGGAGGCTTATTCTATTGTTTGTCGTGTGTTGCTTGTTGTTTCTTACAAACTATCGACGTGGAGTCTTACTCGATAACTACAAGCGGGGTGTCTTCCATTACGCTCTCACCAACACCAACACAAACGGCAGTCACCTTTCCGGCACGGTCGGCGGTAAGGTTGTTGGCCATCTTCATTGCCTCGAGAACAATCACGGTGTCACCAGCTTTCACCTCGTCGCCAACGGCAACTTTGATGTCGATGATAACGCCTGGTAGCGGAGCCTTGATGGCATTCTTGGCGTCGACGGGACCGGCAGCGGGCTTCTTCTCATCGGCCTTAGGTGCCTCGGCAACAGGTTTCACAACAACCTTCTTCTTCTCGGGCTCCTGCTCTTTCTCCATCTCAACCTTATATTCCTCACCGTTTACGGTTACGGTTGCAATATTTTCTACGATGTCGCCGATAGCAACCTCGTATTTTGTTCCATTAATGGTATACTTATATTCTTTCATAGCTTGTTTTGGATTAATATCTTGGATGATCGGTCATAGTGATCATCTTGCTGTTCCATTCTGTCTGACGAGGCTTAATGGTAATAATGCCCGATTCCTTGTCGTGCACGTTGTTACCCTTAAACTCATGCAGCGCTAGGGCAATGGCAGCATAAACTTCGTTTTGTTTCATACTCTATTCTTATATGGGGCGGAAGGGTAGTGGGCGACTGGTGCTGGTGCGCAGTCACCCTTGTCCCTAGCCTGATTTTACATAGGAATGTTTCCGTGTTTCTTAGCGGGCAGGCCCTCACGCTTTGTAGCGAGCTGAGCCAGGGCGCGGCAGATGCGGAAACGAGTGTTCCTCGGCTCAATCACGTCGTCAATGTAGCCGTATTTAGCTGCCTGGTACGGATTTGCGAAGAGCTCGTTGTACTCATCCTCCTTCTCAGCGATGAAGGCCTTAACGTCCTCACCGGCATCTTTCTTAGCCTTTGCCTCACGAGCATAGAGAACGGCTGCTGCTCCGCTTGCACCCATCACGGCAATCTCGGCATTTGGCCAAGCGTAGTTGATGTCGGTACGGAGTTGCTTGCAACCCATCACGATATGGCTTCCGCCGTAGCTCTTACGCAGAGTGACGGTAACCTTTGGAACAGTGGCCTCGCCGAAAGCGTAGAGTAGCTGGGCGCCGTGCAGAATAACGGCATTGTACTCCTGGCCTGTGCCTGGGAGGAATCCCGGAACGTCGACGAGTGTAACGATAGGAATGTTGAACGCATCGCAGAAGCGGACGAAACGGGCACCCTTACGAGAAGCGTTAACATCGAGAACACCTGCATAGCAACTTGGCTGGTTGGCAACGATACCTACGCTCTGACCATTGAAACGGGCGAAGCCGACGATAATGTTTCTAGCGAACTTGGGCTGTACCTCGAAGAACTCACCGTTATCGGTAATAGCGGCAATAACCTTGTACATGTCGTAAGCCTTGTTGGGATCGTCGGGAAGAATCTCGTTCAGCATGTCTTCCATGCGGTTGATCGGGTCGGTGCACTCCTTGCGCGGAGCCTCTTCCATGTTGTTGCTGGGAATATAGCTCAACAGGGTCTTGATCATCTCGATAGCCTCTTCCTCGGTAGCAGCCGTGAAGTGTGTCACACCACTCTTGGTAGAGTGAACGGAAGCACCTCCCAGAGACTCCTGGTCAACGTCCTCTCCGGTAACGCTCTTTACCACCTTCGGGCCTGTGAGGAACATGTATGACGTGTTCTCCATCATCAGGGTGAAGTCGGTGAGGGCAGGAGAATATACGGCACCGCCTGCGCAGGGGCCGAAAATACCGCTGATCTGAGGAATGACACCAGAGGCGAGGATATTACGCTCGAAAATCTCTGCGTATCCTGCCAGTGCATTAATACCTTCCTGAATACGTGCACCGCCTGAGTCGTTGATACCGATGACAGGAGCACCCATCTTCATACCGAGGTCCATCACCTTGCAAATCTTCTGCGACATGGTCTCAGAGAGAGAACCGGCGTTCACGGTGAAGTCTTGTGCGAAAACATATACCAAACGGCCGTCAACGGTTCCAGAACCAGCTACGACACCGTCGCCCAGATACTGCTTCTTCTCCATTCCGAAGTTTGTGCAACGATGAAGCTTGAACATGTCAACCTCTTCGAAGCTGCCTTCGTCGAGCAGCATGTCGATGCGCTCGCGAGCTGTATACTTACCACGTGCGTGCTGTTTTTCGATGGCTTTCTCTCCACCACCCAGACGTGCCTGTTCGCGCTTGGCGATCAGCGCCTTAATCTTTTCTAATTGTTTGCTCATTGCTTTTCTAATGTGACTGTTTTGTCTTATTAGACTCTTTATTGATAATTTATTTTAGTGTTCACAAAGTTCGGTCAGAATGCCGCAGGTGTCTTTCGGATGCAGGAAAGCGATGTTCAGGTTCTCAGCACCCTTACGTGGAGCCTTGTCGATCAGGCGGATGCCCTTTCCGTCGCACTCTGCCAGAGCCTCGGCAACGCCGTCCTCGATGCAGAAAGCAACATGGTGAACGCCCTTGTTGCCTTTGTCAAGCCATTTTTGAATGGTGCTCTCAGGTGATGTTGGTTCAAGTAACTCAAGTTTTACTTCTCCGCACTTCAAGAATGCAGTTTTTACTTTCTGATCAGCTACTTCCTCAATGGCATAGCAGTCGAGACCGAGAACGTTTTTGAAATAAGGCAGTGCCTCTTCGATGCTAGGAACAGCAATTCCTAAGTGTTCGATGTGTGAAATCTTCATATTATTTGAATTTTAATGGTTTGTATAAACAATACGGGCGCAAAGATACAATAATTATTTGAGAACACCTAAGTATTTTAGATGTTTTTTTTCTAAAACTCTACTTGCACGCGGAAATTAAGTTGTCGCCCTGTCAGATAGTTGGGGACAGCGTATTGTTGACTGGTTACGTCAGTAATCCAATAATATGAATTTACGTTGTGAATGCCAAGCAGATTCAGACAATCAAGGCTGAGCCATATGTTGCGTATGGGGCTTCTGCTATGCCTGTCCTCGTTGTTGAGCGCGCGGAAACTCATGCCGATGTCGGCACGCTTGTAAGCCGGTGCCCTGAAAGCCTGCATGTCGGTCTCACGGTGTGGCGGACCGAAGGGGAGTCCGTCGGCATAGGCCAGTTTGAGCGACATTTTCCATCTTGTCGTTCCGGGGAAATAGTCGGTGAAGAAGAGGTTCATGGCGAAGCGCTGGTCGGTAGGGAGCGGCATGGAGCGTCCGTTCAACTTCATTTTCGTGTTCATCAGCGAGAGGCTGATCCACGAGTCGGTTCCTGGTACAAACTCACCATATAGTTTCAGGTCGATGCCCGCCGTGTGTCCGGTGGCGCTATTGTCGCCGTAATAGACAATCTTCACGTTGTTCACACTATAAGGTATGAGCCTTGAGAGTGCTTTGAAATAGGCTTCAGCCGTGAATTTGAATGGGCGTTCGTTCATGCGGAATCGGTAGTCGTAGCCGACGATGAAATGAATGCTTCGCGGGCTTTTGATGTTGCTATTTAACGATGCTGTGGTGATTCCGCCCGTGGTGATGGTGTCGCGTAGCTCTTTGTAGAAAGGAGCCTGGTAGTAGAGACCAGCTGCCAGGCGGAAGGTTACGTCGTGGTTGAAAGCGGGCACGATGCCGAGCGAGGCACGTGGTGAGAGCAGGGTCTCACGGTTGAAGTTCCAATGAGCGAAGCGCACGCCGTAATTCAATGTGTAGAATGTTTCCTCGCTGGCCGAAGTGAACTTGTATGTGTCTTGCACGTATGCCTCTATTCTATTGGCGTTCAATTTGTTCCTGGCGTTTAAACTGTAGATAAGATAGAGGTCCTTGCCTGTGTGCGGGACACTATATCCAGCCGAGTCGCGCATCTCGTACTCACGGCTTTGCTCGCTGATATGCTCCATCCTGTATGCCACGGCGGCCTCGGTCTCATGCTTCCCTGATTTGTTGTTCAGCATGAGTTTAAAGCTCTCCACGTCGGCTTCCAGATAGTTGCGGGCATGCTCCATATAGGTTCCCACACCCAGGTTCTCGCTCGTCTCGGTTTGTGTGAGCCAGTATTGTCCCTGAATATCGTAGCGCTCCTGCTCTTTGGTGTAAAATGCGCTGGCTATGGCCGATAATAAGAGTCGCTCAGACAGGTGGCGGGTGATGTTGAGAGTGCCGAAATAGGTTCTGAAGACGTCCTTTTCCTGTCCGTCGAAGTATACACGGAAGTCTTTCACATTCTCCATCGTTCCGAATTTTGTCTCACGGTCCTTGGGGATGAAGTTGTAATGATTCTCCGAGATGTTGCCAATTAGGTCGATGGTCCATCGCTTGTTAGGCTGGTAACTCAGGTAAGTCTGATAGTCGAGGAAATTGGGTCGGTATTCGCCTTTTGTCTCAAGTGAACCAAGTAAATAACGTGTTGTTTTATAGCGAATAGCGTTGCTCCATGAAAGTTTTTTGCTAGCTAGTCCGATGTAAGCGCTTGCGCCTAAAAGGCTGACCGAGGCAGTTCCCTCAAACCGTTTTGGCTTGCGGTAGGTAATGTCGAGCGCCGATGACATGCGGTCGCCGAACCGAGCCTCAAAACCGCCCGTAGAAAATCCTATTTTCTCAACCATGTCGGGGTTGATGACCGAGAGTCCCTCCTGTTGACCGCTTCTGACCAGGAATGGGCGGTAAACCTCCACCTTATTAATGTAAACACAGTTCTCGTCGAACGAGCCTCCGCGCACGTTGTATTGCGACGACAACTCATTATGAGTGGAGACGCCAGCCTGTTGCTGGATGAGCTCCTCGACGGCGTTGCCGGTAGCTGAAGGCGTCTGGCGCAGGTCTTTCGTATTCAGCTGCTGGGTTGAGCCTGTCTGCCGTCGCTGCTCAGTCACGGTTACCTCGTCCAGTTGCCGGCTCTCATCGATGAGTTGTATTTGGATGGTCTGCGTGCCGCGTGGCCGGCGGAGCACACGCGTTTTGCCCTTGTAGCCGATCATGGTGAATCGCACCACTACGCTATCGGCGCTTTGCAATTGCAGGCTGAACTCGCCCTTGAGGTTCGTCATCGTCACCTTGCCCTGTTGCACGCAACTGACAGTAGCCAGCTCGAGCGGTTGCATGTCTCCGTCCATCACCTTGCCCTTCAAGGTGAACGACTGGGCGCTTGCACTCATAAGTGCCAGCCAGAAGCATAGGATAAAGAGTTGAAACCGTTTCATTAACATTGATAACGCAAGAGTTCGCGTTTTATTATCCTTAGAGCGTGTGTTCTTTGCCATTGTCCGTTCCGGGTAGCTATTCCTTATAGAACCAGCCGGCAAACTTGTTCATCCAGGGCAACGTGAAGCGGAACCAGCGGTAGGTGCCCACGGGCTTGCCCCCAAAGCGCAGGATAAACTCACGCCGCGGGTCTTTGCGGAAGGGCAGTCCCACGTCCATGAAATAGAAGTGGCGGAGCCCTATGGCGTAAGCTTCCTCGAGTGCGTGCCACACCGTCATCGTGCCCGGGTGCAGATAATGATGGCTTTTCCTAAGCGACGCCATATACCACAGATAGGCGTTGCCCTCGCTGACGACCACGGCGCAGCCTCCGATCACTTTCTCTTTGTAAAGCGTGGCGTACAACTTGCAACACCTGTCGTCTTTCAGCTGGCGGAACATTTGCTCGGGCGGCAGATATCTTCTGACCTTGAACGAGAAAAACCTGCGTAGCATGTGATAGTAATCCTCGAATTCCCCGTCGCTCTCCACCTCTTTGGTTACCACGCCGCACAACTTTCCGTGCTCGATGCGGGCGATGGTCTTCTCGCTCAGGCGGTCCTCGGGAGGCATCGAGTGGAGCGAATTGTGAATCTCCAGCCAATGCACGGGAAAGTAGTTGTTTGCCCTGAAATGGCGGTAGGCAAACATCTTGGCCGTGAGATCGCTGAACTCGATGTAGAAGCACAGTTTCCGGCGCAGCTTACGGGTGATAGCCTCGAGCATCAGTGAGAAAACCTCCTCACGGTTTACGCCCTCGTCGTACTCACCCTCCCCGTACACGCGCCCCTGGGTGAAGAGGTAGGGCGGGATGAGCGAGCCCCTACGCCTGAGGATAGCCAGCAGGTGGGCTACAACCTTGCCGCTCTGCATCGCCACCACCATATAGGGAGACTGCCCAGGAGTCTGCTCCACAATGCGGAACAGCTGGGGGCTGTGGAAAAACCTGGCCGACGTCATTTCAGGCATTTCCTCGCTCCGTGTGATGATCTGAATGCTGAGGTCTTCTTTCATAGTGCAAATTTACAAAATTCTTTTTGTAACTCCAAATTTAGGGGTGTCTGTGTGGGCAAAAACCTGTTAAATACACACGATGATTTCTTAAAAAAATAAAACGACGACTCGGACGTGCTGGAGGGATAATCGGGCTTGCTGGAGGGAAACTTGGGCGGGGCGGAGGGATATTGGGGCGACACAGAGGGAAGCTTAGGCGGTTGCGGAGAGTTTGCGGCATTTTCGTATGATTATCAACAATATCCGTCCAAAAGTCCACATTCTTAGGAAAAGAGTCAATCACTTCAGCGAAGGTGGTCAGCTGGTTCCGGTAGAACGAGTCAACCTTTTCCGTATGGATAGGCAAATATAACATCTAGGTCCAAAAGGAGTCAACACTATACAGGGAAAGACACGGGAACGTCCCAACGTCCCATCGTCCCAACGTCCCATTAAGGTGGTTCAAGCATGCAAATAAAGAGAGAGTAGTATGTTATTATTATATATAATTATAATTATATATAATAATAAATTTAAATACCCCCACTTTTCCATATGTGGTAGCTGCTTAATGGGACGATGGGACGATGGGACGATGGGACGCAAAGGCGAAAAACGCCCTGATTGGCTCCTTGCCTCCGATTACTAAATTTGCAATTTTTAACAAATTAATGATCGTTTGTCAATAGTTTTTTACGCTGAGCGGAGTGGCGTTTGGTCGTGTGCCCAATTTTTTGTATATTTGCAATGAGAAATGAGTCGATGCGCAGGATTCATTTTCCGAGTGCTCTTTGATAGAATGACTACGCCTGAAAACCCTGCGAGGTCTTACCGTGAAATATGCTGACGGAACCTTTTTAGCGGAAAATATTTGCGGGAGTCAGCCCTTTTTCGTACATTTGCAGAAAATATAATAAACGGAGTTCATATGGAAAGTTTTAAAGATTTGGTGCAGATGCGCCGTAGTTATCGCAAGTTTACGGATGAGGAACTGACCGAGGAGCAGGTCCAGCTGATATTACGTGCAGCCCTGATGTCGCCGACGTCAAAAGGGCGCAGGGCATGGCACTTCATCGTGGTAGACGACAAGGCCGACCTGGGGAAGCTGGCCGATGCGAAGGAGAAGTTCGCGCAATTTGTGAAGGGTGCGCCACTGGCCATTGTCGTGACGGGTGACCCGCAGGAGAACGAGTGCTGGGTGGAGGATGGTTCGATAGCCGCCATCAGCATGCAATTGCAGGCAGAAGACCTTGGGCTGGGCTCATGCTGGGCGCAGATGAAGAACAATTATCTGTCTGACGGAACGGCGTCGGAGGATGTGATTCGCGGCATTCTCGATATTCCTGAGAACATGCGCGTGCTTTGCGTGGTTGCCTTTGGCCATAAGGCAGAGGAGCGCAAGCCGCAGAACGAGGAGCGCCTGAAATGGGAGAACGTTCATGTGGGGAAATTCTAGTGATGGCGCGTGTTGTTGGGAGCTACCCTTAAAAAATAGTTGAGGATGAAGGTTGTATTGGTTGGAGCCGGTAATCTGGCTACGAACTTGGGGAAGGCGCTTGTGCGGAGAGGCGACGTGAGTGTCGTGCAAGTGTTCTCGCGTACTATCCAATCGGCTGAGTTGCTGGCGGGTCAGCTTGGTTGCCGTGCCGTTTGCGATTTGGATGAGGTGGATTGCGATGCCGATGCCTATGTGGTGAGTGTGAAGGACAAAGTGCTTGAGCAAGTGGTCACAGCTGTCTGTCAGGGCAGGGAAGAGGCTGTCTTCGTCCATACTGCCGGTAGCATGCCCATGACCTTGTTCGAGGGCAAGGCAAAGCATTACGGAGTTTTTTATCCCATGCAGACGTTCTCGAAAAGCAAAGAAGTGGACTTTAACGAGATACCTTGTTTCGTAGAAGCTTCTGACGAATATGCGATGAGCGTTATTCGGCAACTGGCTGCGGTGAGCCGGAGAGTGAGCCGGATGAACTCGGCAGACCGCCGCTATCTGCATCTTGCCGCTGTCTTTGCCTGTAATTTTGCGAACCATTGTTATGCGCTCGCTTCTGAAATCTTGGGGCAACGGGGAATACCTTTCGACGTCATGTTGCCTATCATAGACGAGACAGCCCGCAAAGTGCACCAGCTGACGCCACGTGAGGCTCAGACGGGACCAGCCGTGCGATACGACAGGAATGTGATAGACGCCCAGGCAGTTATGATTGATGACCCGTTGACCCGTGAGATCTACGAGTTGCTGAGCAAGAGCATTCATGATAAACATTAACCAGTAGCATTCGGAAAGAAAGTATTAAGCAAGAGCATTCATGATAAACTATGATTTAAGCAAGATCCGCGCCATTATCTTCGACATCGATGGCGTGTTGAGCGCGGAAACTGTTTCGATGCATGCCGACGGCGAGCCTTTGCGTACGGTAAACATCAAAGACGGCTATGCCATTCAGCTGGCGCAGAAAGAGGGATTGCGCATCGTCATCCTTACCGGCGGAACCAACGAGAGTATACGCATGCGTTACTCGCGGCTGGGTGTGGAGGATATCTTCATGGGTTGTGCCGTGAAAATCAAGACCTACGATGAGTTCAAGCGCAAATACGGCTTTGCCGACGATGAGATTATGTATATGGGCGATGATGTGCCCGACTACGAGATAATGAGCGTCTGTGGCTGCCCTTGTTGTCCGGCCGACGCCTGCCCTGATATAAAAGAAATCTCGCTCTACGTGAGCAATAAGAAAGGCGGCTACGGATGCGCCAGGGATGTCATCGAGCAGGTGATGCGCGCTCAAGGCAAATGGCTGCGCTCCGAGAAAGCCTTTGGGTGGTAGAAAGATTTTTTTAGAAGTTCTAGAAACTCTAGATCCTCGAGATATTCTAGATTTCTAGAATCAAATTAATTAACCTCTATTATGATGAAATACAAAGTGATTCTTTCCAGCAACTCACCTCGTAGAAAAGAACTTCTGGCGGGGCTGGATATTGATTTCAGCGTGCGGGTAATGCCTGACATCGACGAGTCGTACCCTGATGATTTGCCCGTGAAGGAGATTCCTCAATACATCTCACGCAAAAAAGCGGAGGCATACCTCAAAGCCATTGCAGACGACGAGCTGGTGATTACGGCCGATACGGTGGTTGTGCTCGACCATGAGGTGCTGGGCAAACCTGCTAATCGCGACGAGGCTGTTGCCATGCTTCGCAAGCTGAGCGGAAAGAAACACCAGGTGATTACGGGCGTTTGCCTCACAACGTTGAAGAAACAACATTGTTTCGAAGTGATTACGAATGTGACATTCAAAGCCTTGACAGAGGCGGAAATCTCATACTACGTGGATAAGTATCAGCCATTCGACAAGGCAGGTGCTTACGGCATTCAGGAGTGGATTGGCTATATCGGCGTCACTTCGCTCGAGGGCAGCTATTTCAATGTGATGGGGTTGCCCGTTCAGCGCATTTATGCCGAAATGCAGCGTTTTTAATCCTTTGCGATTTCCATGTAATAAGGCGTTTTATTGCTTTCTCAGTAGTACGAGCATCAGCATCTTCGCGCTTTTCAAGTTAAAATAGTATAATTGTATTCATATCATAGAAAATAATCGTATATTTGCATTGTCATAATCAATCGATTATGGCAGACTAGTAATTTTAATCTATATTTATCATTTTCCTGAGGAGTTTGTCTGTGAAGACGAACTCCTTTTGTTGATACGCGCAATGTGTATTTTTCTTTTTTTTATGCAAAACACTTTGCGGTTCAGATTTTTTCTATTACTTTTGCAAGCGAATATGGTATGCGGCAGGCAGATGCCTGTCGACGAAAGGGAATCCGAGTGAGAATCCGGAGCTGTTCCTGCAGCTGTAATCCCCCTTGCCGAAACGTTCGTCTGTAAAGCCACTGCTTCAGAAATGCTCTAAAGCGGGAAGGCCGACGAACAGGGGAGAGCCAGAAGACCTGCCACGTTCGCATTCAACAATGCATCTTGCCCCCAGGATTTGGGGCTATATGAACAAATGAAGCAAAGATTTATATTGGTGCTGACAGCCATGATGATGGTTGTGTCTGCCGTTGCACAAGACAAAAAGGAAATGACCGGCTCTCTGCCCGAAGTGGTGGTGACGGGTACGGGTACGCAGCATCTGCTCAAGGATGCCCCTGTGCAGACGGAGGTGATCAGCGGACGCATGCTCCGTAATTTTGCTGGCAAGAGTATCGAGGAAATACTCGGTATGCTGAGCAGCTCGTTTGCCTTCAGCGAGGACGACATGGGCGCCCAGATGCAACTGAATGGTCTTGGCAATGGCTACATCCTGATTATGATTGACGGCAAGCGCCTTCACGGCGATGTGGGCGGCCAGAACGACCTCGGGCTAATCGACCCGCACAACATTGAGCGCATCGAAATAGTGAAAGGAGCCTCCAGCGCACTCTATGGAAGTGACGCTATTGCGGGAGTCGTCAATATCATCACCAAGAAGCATATCGAGGAAGGCCTGCTGGTCGAGAACACAACGCGAGTGGGCAGTTATGGAGATGTGCGCCAACATAACGGCATTGGTTTGAACTGGGGAAAGTGGAGCAGCTGGACTAATTTCCAAGTGCAACATAGCGACGGCTGGCAGAACACGGCTACTGAAGACCCGAAGCAGACGGAGTTTCCCATCTACGACTCGCGCAACAAAACGGTAAACCGCCATACTAACTGGCAGGTGAGTGAGCGCATTTCCTACACGCCGATGAAAGGTATGGAGCTCTACGCCAGCGGAAGCCTCTATTGGAAACGCATCTACCGCCCATGCGGAAAATATTCTAGCGTTGACGTGAAAACCTACGACCTCGAGTACCATAATGCCTCGCTTAGTGCCGGAGGTAGCTGGAAACTCAATAAGACGGACTTGTTGACGCTCGATGTTGACTGGAACAAGCACGCTTATTACTATACGTTCACCGACACCACGCTTGTTGAAGGTTATGTGGACGGGAAATACACACCTTATTATCCTTATTTCCCCGGCCAACAGGACTTGCAAAGCGACCAGCAACGCACGATGGCTCATCTCAAAGGAGTGTTCCAGCTTCCTTATGAGAACCGTCTGAGCACTGGCCTTGAATGGCGCTACGACTGGTTGCATGCTCCGATGAGAGTGAACGGTGGTAAGGCAAAAGACAACACCGGTGCCGTCTACGTTCAAGATGAGTTCGCCTTGCTCAATCCTTTGCAGATAACGGCCGGCCTTCGTCTGAACCGGAATGAGCAGTTCGGATGGAAACTCACGCCAAAGCTCTCGGCGATGCTTAGCCTCGGCGATTTCAGGCTCAGGGCCACATGGAGCCAGGGATTCAAAGCGCCCACGCCCAAGGAACTGCATTACCGCTATGTAAGAGACATGAACGGCATTTATCTCTATCTGGGCAATACCGATTTGACACCCCAAACATCCGACTATTGGTCGCTGAACGGAGAATACACGATTGGCGGACTAACTCTGACGGCTACGACTTATTATAATAAGGTAAGCGACATGATAACGCTTGTTACCATTCCCCGCACGCAGGCTCCGGCTGATATGATTGTGATGTACGACCCGGTCAAAGTGCGTGAGTATCAGAATATTGAGGATGCTCGTACGAAGGGCGTTGATGTCTCTTTGCGCTATGTTTGGAAGGAAATCTCGGCAGGATTGAGTTATAGTTATCTCGATACTGATGCCAACCAATACGACTCCACGCACGACAAGATGAGGAAGGTGGTCATCGATGGAACGGCTAACCATAAGGGGAATCTGTTTGCCACTTGGAACCATGTGTTCTCGCCTTCGTATAAGCTTGGTGTAGGCCTTTACGGACGCTTCTCGAGCAAGCGCTACTATCAGATTAATGGCGACGGAAAAGGATATCAGTTGTGGAGACTCACAACGACTCACAACCTCGGACAACACCGGAACTTCACATACCGCCTGGAGGCTGGCGTGGACAACATCTTCAACTATTGCGACCGCACTCCCCACGGCCTCCATCTTGGTACGACCAGCCCGGGAAGAACCGTTTACGTGTCGGTATCAGTGAGTTTCGCACAAGGAAAGAAATTAAAGAACAATTATAAGTCTAACGTAAACCAGAATTACAAAAATGAAGAAGATTAAATTTCTGATGATTGCCATGATGGCAATTATTGCCAGTGTGGGTTTCGTTGCTTGTAGCGACGATGACGACGACATTTCTAACACGGAGCGCTATCAGCGTGCCGTCGACGAGAATGTGAAGGCTAACAAGAAGAACAACAAGGTTATCCTGCTGGTTGCTTTCGGCTCAACATGGCAGCAGGCTTACGATGCCTTCGACGCTACCAAGAGAGCTTACGAGAGCCAGTTCTCAGGCTATGATGTCTACCTCTCGTTCTCATCAGCCATTTGTATCAACCGTGCCGCCGCCGGTGAGAATGTTGCCCCACGCAACTTCTATGCTCCCCAGTATTGGCTGGAGGCTTTCGGCCGCGTGAAGTATCAGGAAATCATCGTTCAGTCCTTGCAGGTAATCCCAGGTGAGGAGTACGGACGTGTAGTGAATGCCGTAAAGGACTTTGCCAACAATGCCAATGGTGACATTGACGATGAGTATCTCTCGAAGGTGACCTTGAAGATTGGTCTTCCGTTGCTCGCTGATGCCGAGACAGACGTGAACAATGTAGCTCTTGCGCTAGACGCAAACTTCAAGAGCAATGCCGCTCAGGGCGTGGTCGCATTCATGGGACACGGTAACCCTGACGAGTATGACACTTATAAGGCAAACATCCGCTACACTCAGTTGGAAGAGGCACTCCAGAAGATTAACAAGAACTACTTCGTCGGTACAGTTGACATGGCCGACAACTTCAAGGTGCAGGTACGTGGCCGCATGCAGGCAGCCGGTATTAAGAGTGGTAAGGTGTTCTGCGCTCCGCTGATGTCGATTGCTGGTGACCATGCTCATAACGATATGGCCGGTGACGATTTGGCAGAGGGCGTAACCAAGTTCTCCGACTTCGAGGTGAATAGCGAAGGCGAGGTAGAGGACACCAGTTGGAAGAACTATTTCGGTATCGCTGGCGCCGGCTACACTTGCGACGATAACACCATGCTGACCAAAGGCTTGCTCGAGTACGACAACATCCGCCAGATATGGATGAACCACACCCGTCAGGCCGAGGTGGTTGACTATTATCACTCAAAGAACCCAGAGTAATGAGTTAGCTTCACAGAGGGCTCATTAAAAATCGTAGAGCAGCCCTCTACGAGAAAAAAGATACTCTCTCTCTCTCGAAATGTATGTCTTTGCCGGAATGGTGGGGCATACATTTCTTTTTATCATACAGATAATTCAAATTTATTTGTTAACTTTGCGCCGACAAACATTTGATTGAACATGAAGAAACCGAGAATCTATGTCGTTGGCCTTGGCCCTGGAAGCAGGGAGGATATTACTCCTGCCGTCATCAAGGCCGTTAAGGAGGCCGACGTGGTAGTGGGATATAAATACTATTTTCAGTTCGTGCAACCATATCTTCGTGCTGATGCGGAGTGTATCGATACGGGTATGAAACGTGAGCGCGATCGTGCCGCTCAAGCTTTCGAGATGGCTGAGCAAGGAAAGACGGTGGCCGTCATCAGTAGTGGCGATGCGGGTATTTATGGAATGACTCCGCTTATCTACGAGATGAGTCGCGAGCGCGGCTCCGACATCGAGGTCGTCAGTTACCCCGGAATATCGGCATTCCAGAAAGCAGCCTCGTTGCTGGGCGCACCCATAGGGCACGACTTCTGTGTCATCTCGCTTTCCGACCTGATGACCCCGTGGGACTTGATTGAGCGCCGCATCAAGGCGGCGGCGACGGCCGATTTCGTTACTGCCGTATACAATCCCAAGAGCGTCGGGCGATACTGGCAGCTGTACCGTCTGAAAGAGTTGTTTCTGAAAGAGGGGCGCTCACCTGAGACCCCGGTGGGCTACGTGCGTCAGGCGGGCAGGGAAGAGCAGGAGGTAAGCCTGACCACTCTGGCCGAGTTGAATCCTGAGGATATCGATATGTTCACGGTCCTCATCATCGGCAATTCCCAATCGTATGCGTGGAACAACAAGATGATTACGCCACGCGGCTATTACCGTGAGGGGTTGTCAGACCAGGAAGGAAGAAAACCCGGGCAGAACATCATGATCGAGAGTTTTCGTACCATTGAGGGCGAGCTGAGGAATAAAGACCTGCCACTCGGACACAAGTGGGCTTTGCTTCATGCCATTCACACGACGGCCGACTTCGATATGGAGAATATTCTCTATACGGATGAGGGCGCCGTTGAGCGGTTGTACGAGAAAGTGGCAAATGGTGAGCTGAAGACAATCATCAGCGATGTGACGATGGTGACAAGCGGTATTCGGAAAGGAGCATTGGCCCGGCTCGGCATCGAGGCGAAATGCTATCTTGGCGACGCGCGTGTGGCAGAGATGGCCGCAAACAAGAATATTACGCGAACACAAGCAGGTATCCGCCTGGCTGTTGAGGAGCATCCCGACGCATTGTTTGCTTTTGGAAACGCACCGACGGCCCTGATGGAGCTTTGCGATTTAATCCGGAAGGGCAAGGCCCGCCCGGCAGGCATTATTGCCGCCCCGGTCGGATTCGTGCATGTACGCGAGTCGAAGCACATGGTGAAGCCGTTTGCTGACATTCCGAAGATTATAGTAGAAGGGCGCAAGGGCGGAAGCAATCTGGCGGCAACGCTATGTAATGCCATTCTTTGTTTCGATGATGCCGCACAACTAAAACCTGGCCGTGATTTATGAAGTTTATAGTCATTGGAATCACCGACCATCCGAAACCGTTTTTCCCGCCAAAGGTGATGGAGGCAATCAGCTCCGGTGAAGTCTTCTCAGGAGGCAGACGGCATCATGAGATAGTTTCTCCATTTCTGCCGGACGATGCCGAATGGATAGACATTACCGTTCCGTTAGATGCCGTGTTCGAGAGGTATAAGGAGCATTTCTCATTACACGATGCCCATCGCTCGTCGCCCGTCATTGTCTTTGCCTCGGGCGACCCGTTGTTCTTTGGCTTCGCAAACACCATCAAGCGCAAGATGCCTGATGCCGAGATTGTGCTCTACCCGTCATTCAACTCGTTGCAGATGCTGGCCCACCGGCTTGTGTTGCCTTACCATAACATGCGAATCGTCTCGTTGACAGGAAGGCCATGGCCGGAGTTCGACAAGGCGTTGATTGAGCATGCGGAGATGATTGGCGTGCTGACCGACCGTGAGCACACTCCTGCGGCCATTTCCTCAAGAATGTTGGAATATGGATACAATTCCTACACGATTCATGTGGGTGAGCATTTGGGCAACCCGGAGCTCGAGAAGGTTTCATCGATGATGTTAGAGGAAGCGGCGAAACTTACTTTCGACTATCCCAATTGCATCATTCTTGAGGCCGACAACTCCCGGCTTTCGACTGGTGTCAGACCTTCTCTCTTCGGAATACCTGACCATGAGTTTGCTTTGCTTGACGGCCGCGAGAAGATGATTACGAAGATGCCGATTCGGCTACTGACCCTTCAGGCGCTAGAGCTTCAATCGAAGCGCGTGTTTTGGGATATTGGTTTTTGCACGGGAAGTGTCTCTATTGAGGCTCGTCTGCAATTCCCTCATTTGACTATTCATGCCTTTGAGATTCGGAATGAATGTGAGGCTTTGATGTGTCAGAACAGCCATCGTTTCGGAGCGCCTGGAATTCAAGTGCACATCGGCGACTTCATGGAAGCTGATTTGTCGGCCATTCCTTGCCCCGATGCCGTGTTTATTGGTGGTCATGGCGGCTGCCTGAAAGAGATTATGACAATAGTTCGGTCCGTGTTGGCCGATGGCGGTTGTATCGTGATGAACAGCGTTACTTCTGACGGTGTGCGGAAAGTTACTGACCGGCCTGATAGCAAACTACTTTTCAAGGAGGCATGTGCAGAGCTTGGCCTGCGTCAAGAGCCTTCGTCGCGTATCAAATTAAACGAATTTAATCCGATTGAGATATTAAAATGCAGAAAATAGCAATCATACAAGTGAGCGATGCAGGCCGTCAGGTGGCTCTGACATTACAACAAGAGTTCCATGCCCGCATCATCAACAGGAAGGATGTTCAGAAGGAATGGAAGAATTTCGAAGCGTTTGTGTTCATCGGAGCAATGGGCATCTGTGTGCGTACGATCGCGCCGATGGTCAACGACAAGCATGAGGACCCCGCGGTGATTTGCGTCGACTCTTTCGGTCATAACGCCATTTCTGTGCTCTCTGGCCATGTGGGGGGAGCTAACGAACTGACGGATCAGGTTGCCTCGGCTTTGGGTGCAATGCCTGTGATTACCACACAAAGCGATAATGCCGGACTTTGGGCGCTCGACACGCTTGGCGAGCGCTTTAATTGGCCGATAGCCAGCGAGGACGACATGAACGAGTGCATCTTTGCCTTTGTCAACAAACGTCCGACGGCCCTTCTGCTCGATGTCCGCGATGAGGGAACCGACTATTTGGAGCGTACTCTTCCGGAGCATGTTTCCCTGATAAGTGATATTGGCGAGATACCGTCTGGCAGATTTGAGCTGCTCATAGCCGTATCTCCCTACATTCTCGACTATCCTGAAGGAATGCTTGTGTTGCATTTCGTGCCTATGGTGGGGACGATTGGGTTCGGATTAGCTCATCAGGCAGAGCCGGCAGAGGAAATCTACGATGCTATCGACGAGGCTTTCTCGAAAAGAGGAGTCTTGCCTTGTGCCAGCAAGTATTGCACTATTGACTTGAAGGCCGATGAGCCCTTTATAGATGTGCTGAGGGATAATGACGAGAATGTCCAGTTTTTCACATCCGAGGAGTTGGCCTCGGTAAAAGTGCCAAATCCAAGCGATGTGGTGAAAAACCATGTTGGTACGGCAAGCGTATGCGAGGCGGCAGCAATCCTGGGTTCCAATCATGGCGAGTTGATTATCGAAAAAGTGAAAGGTGCCAATTATACGGCAGCCTTGGCTATCGACAAGAAGTATTTGCGCTTGCGAAAAGGGCACATCGAGATAGTCGGGGCAGGCCCTGGTGATCCTGATTTGGTTTCCGTGCGTGGCCGTAGATTGCTCGAGCAGGCCGACTTGATTCTCTATGCCGGAAGTCTGGTTCCTCGCGAGCTTACAATGTGTCATAAGCCTGGTGCTGTGGTGCGCTCGTCGGCGTCGATGGCCCTTGAAGAACAATGCGAGCTGATGAAGGAGTTCTACGATAAAGGCAAGAACATTGTCCGTTTGCATACCGGCGACCCATGTATCTTCGGGGCCATTCAGGAGCAGATGGCTTTCTTCGATGCTCACAAGATGGATTACCATATTACGCCAGGCATCTCATCATTCCTTGCCGCCGCCGCCGAACTCAGAAGTCAGTTTACCATTCCCGAGCGTACACAGACGATTATCCTCACCCGTGGCGAAGGTCGCACACCCATGCCTGAGAAAGAGAAGTTGCATCTGCTTGCCAGAAGTCAGAGTACGATGTGCATCTTCCTCAGTGCTGCCATTGTCGATGATGTGCAAAGCGAGTTGTTGATGGAATACCCAGAGGATACGCCAGTTGCCGCCTGCTATCATCTCACATGGCCCGACCAGCGCATCTACCGGGGAAAGTTGAGGGATTTGGCAAAGATAGTTCACGATAACAACCTGACGCTCACGACAATGCTCGTCGTCGGCGAGTCAATTGATAATCGCAAGGGACTCTCCGAACTCTATTCAAGTCATTTTACCCACATGTTCAGAAAGGCAAAGGAATGATTCTTGTTTTTGGCGGAACCACCGAAGGGCGTAAGGCCATCAAAGAATTGGAAGAGGCTGGCAACACCTACTTCTATAGCACCAAGACGGGCGATCAACAAGTGACGCTCCACCATGGTGTGCGTGTTGATGGCGCCATGGACGACCATTCGATGGAACAGTTCTGCCAGGAACATCATATCCGACTGCTTGTTGACGCCGCTCATCCTTTTGCCGAGCGTTTGCATCAGACGGTGGCCATAGTGGCGGAAAGGCTACGGATACCTGCCATTCGTTTCGAGCGCATCTTTCCCGAGAGTGATGAGGCGATAGAATGGTTCGACAACTTGGAGCAATTTACGCGCGAGGTGGATGGCTTACAAGGGAAACTCTTGTTGGCCACGACTGGTGTTCAGACAATTGCCAAGCTTCGCGCGATGGAGGAAAAAGGCGTGCGCATAATGTATCGCATTCTTCCTCGCGAGAGTTCTGTTTCCTTGGCCAGAAGGCAGGGTGTAAGTGACACGCAATTGTGCTATTATCACGAAGGAGAGGATGAGCTTCGAATGCTTGAAGAGTTGCATCCCGATGCCGTTTTGATGAAAGAGAGTGGTTTGACCGGTGGCTTCCGCGAAAAGGTGGAAGCGGCAAAAGCTTTGAACATCAGGGCGTTTGCCATCAGACGACCAGTAACTCAAAGAACGTTCAAATGTGTTGATGGTGAACATGGGTTGCGCCGGATGGTGGAGAAACTATTGCCAGAGTTTTATCCGTTGCATAGCGGACTGACCACGGGCACATATGCGACGGCCAGCGCCTTGGCTGGTACTATCCGTCTTTTGCGGGGCGAGACGCCTGCTGAGGTCTTCGTGACTTTGCCTAATGGGGAGCATATCCCTGTGCCCGTATTCTATGACGATAACGGTGCATATACCATTAAGGATAGCGGCGATGACCCCGACATTACCAAAGGCATTGAGATTCAGGCAAGTGTTGTTCGAGTGAATAATCAAGGTGACACACCTCAGATTGATATAGTAGGTGGAGAGGGTATTGGAACGATAACCCTCCCTGGATTCGATTACCCCCCTGGCGAGCCCGCCATCAATAAGGTTCCGCGGCAGATGATTCGCGAGAATCTCATGCAAATCATTACTGATATCAATCCAATTCATGCCTCAGAAAAGGCAATGCCCGACCATCGGCAAGCATCGTCCAATATTAGCCTGCGTGTGACCATAAGCGTTCCAGAAGGTCGCGAGATTGCCAAAAAAACTTTTAATCCTCGATTAGGTATTGTAGATGGCATCTCGATAGTTGGCGTTTCAGGAATCATCAAACCTTTCTCAGAAGAAGGATTCCTGAACTCAATTCGCAAATGCATGGAGGTAGCAAAGGCGACCGGATACAATCATGTGGTGATTAATAGCGGTGCCAAGAGCGAGCGCTTCGTGAAGGCGAGTTTTCCTGATTTTCCCCCGCAGGTATTTGTGGAATACGGCAATTATATTGGCGCGACCATCAAGATAGCGGACGAGTTGGCCATTTCGCGTGTATCGCTCGGAGTGATGATGGGCAAGGCGGTGAAACTTGCCGCTGGGCATCTGGACACGCATAGCAGGCGGACGGTTATGGACAAAGTTTTCATTGATACGATGCTTGAAGAGGCTGGATGCAATGAGGAAGTGAGGGAGAAGGCTCGCCTGATGACTTTGGCACGTGAGTTGTGGGAGATAGTGCCAGCGTACCAATTGGAGCGTTTTGCAAGTGTTGTGAAGAACCGGTGTCTTGAGCATTGTGCTCCGTTGTTACCCCAGGGCGAACTCTCTATTCTGCTCATTAACGAGGATGGTAGAGTGTTTTAAAAAAGCTGGAAATATAGGCTTTCTTGGACTTCTAGATATTCAGATATTCTAGATGCTCTAGAAATTCTAGATTTCTCTAGGAATTCCTCAGTTTAATTAATATCAGTTGTTTTATTCTTGGAAATCATCTTTTCGGCGGCGGAAAAGAACGCTGGCAATGACGGGGGCACCTACAAGTGCCGTTACACTATTCACGGGCAAGGCTCCCTCGAAGCCCGGCATACGGGCAATCAGATTGCACAATAGGGCCAAGGCTGCACCCGTGAGCGCCGTTCCAGGCATCAGCACTCGGTGGTCGCTTGTGCGGAAGATGGCACGGCAGAGATGGGGTACGGCCAAGCCGATAAACATAATCGGGCCGCAATAGGCGGTGACGATGGCTACAAGAATGCCTGAGCCCCCAATCACCAAAAGACGGGAACGGCGAATGTTCAGTCCAAGGTTGCGGGCATAGCCGTCGCCAAGCAAAAGCAGGTTCATGGTTTTGACCAGCAGGCAGTTCAACGGCAGGAGTATGGCCATTAGCACAACAAACAGTATCATCTGGTCGCCCGACACGCGTGAAAAACTTCCCAGTCCCCACACGACAAATGCTTTCACGTCCTCTTCAGGACTGAAGAATTTCAGCACACCGATGATGGCAGTTGCCAGATAGCCAATCATGACACCGATGATGAGCAGGGTTACATTGCCTTTTACCTTCTGAGATACCCAGACGATGAGTGCCATCACGGCCAATGAACCGATGATGGCAGCTACCGACATGGCGGCATCGCCCAAATAGCCAAGCTGACTGAGTGCCACACCTCCGAGATTGCCCGAGAGCAACACCACTAAAGCCACGCCAAGGCTCGCACCGTTGCTGATGCCAAGAACAGAAGGACCGGCCAGCGGGTTGCGGAAAACTGTCTGCATCTGCAAGCCGCTAACGGCCAAGCCAGCCCCGGCCATCACGGCGGTAAGTGCCTGTGGTACGCGCGATTTCATGATGATGTTCTGCCAGATTTCGTTCTCGTGGCTACCGGTAAGAATGCGACAGATGTCGGCCACGGGAATCTTTACGGAGCCAATGAGCAAGTTGACGATGAAAAGCACGGCAATCATCGCCATCAAAGCAAGCATCCAGGGCAGGGTAGGGCGTTTCATCAGTTTATGGGTTTCGGATTACTCAGATTACTCGGATTTTTATAAGCTATCCGGGCTTCCGCTTTATTTTAGCATTTGATAATAAGTGGGTTGATAGTCGGTGGGCATAAGCTCGGGATGGAAAGCGAAAAGGAAATCCTTGAGCAGAACGTCGGGCTGTACCGTTGCAGCCTCATAATAGGCGGTCTTCTTCATGTTGCAATAGAGCACATGGTGCTCCTTCCATGCCTTAAAATCGGCGTTGCGCGGGTCGGAGGCTTTCAGCGCCTCGTAAGAGAATTCGCCAGGGAAACTATTTAGAATCCGCCAGTAGTCAGCATTGGCGGCCAGCGAATAGATTTTCTCGTATTCCATTGGAATGCCGCCGGTGTGTGTGTCATCTTTCAATATGTACTCAGCGCCTGCATCGCGGAACATCTGTGCCAGATAGTTCTTTCCGCCCACGGCAAACCAGTTGCCATTATGCATCTCCCCGCTCATCACCGTAGGGCAAGTTGTTGCCTTTTGTGCCAGGGCTTTCACCTCGTTGTAGCGTTCTTTGATGCCGCGGAACGTCTCGTTGGCTTCTTTCTCCATGCCTGTAAACATTCCAATGAACTTCATCCATTCCGCCTGTCCCAGCGGATCGAGTTCCTTGTAACCGAGATGTGGAACCAGCGTGATACCTGTCTCTTTGATGGCCTCATAGCCACCGCGTTTGAATGGCGAGATAAAGATGACATCTGGATTGGCAGCAATGATAACCTCTGAGTCGAAGTTCCCCTCCATGCCAATCTTCACGATGCGCCCGTCTTTCACACGCTGTTTTACGTCTTGATTATAAAGGTTCTTGGTGCTGGTAATGCCCTTAACAAAGTCTAGGGCATCCATTGCAATAAAGTTGGAGAGCTGCGGCGTGGTCATGCAGATGGTGCGTCTGATAGGCACCTCAACGGTGACATACCCGTCAGGGATGTTGGCAGGCTTGGTTCCGCGTGGAATAAGTGCGAAGTGGTAACTCTTCTGCATCTTCTCGCCACGCCCGGCTGTTTTCTGGCCATGTTTTTTATGGGTTCCCATTGCGCCTTCGTCATCCTCGCCTTTTTGCGGGTCGCTGATGTCCACCAGGCGTACGCCATCCTCGATGTACTTCACGGTGAAGCCCTTTGCGAACTCAGGCTTAATGAGCAGGGCTGAGTCGGTAACTAAGGCTCCTGCGCTATTGTCGCTTTGTTTTTTCGTGGTTTTATTGCCGCAAGCCGAGAGCAACAAAAGGGCCGAGAGAAAGAGAAATATAGAGTTTTTCATTGTCTTTTATTTTTCTACAAAGGTACAGCTAAAACTTGAGACGACCAAATATGGGAGTATCGCAGAGCGCAAAAAACCGTTAAAAGCCAGTAAGATGTTTGTTAAAAAACGCAAACGTATAATCAAGGGAAATTTGCTCATAAGAATCAGAGTACTCAAAGTAGTCCAATCACTCTGAATAAACCGTGTTCTCTGATTCTTCTCACTTTTTAGACAGGTATGTCGTGCGAACAGAAAACTGTTCAAAACTGTTCGTTCACTTTTGTGATTTCACGATGTCTTTTCCCGTATCATGGATGGATACAACAATGCCACTCTCTCCAATAGTATATGAATGAGGAAAGCGGCATTGTGCTATTGCCTGATACTCAGGATGTAGAAATAGGAATACTTATTGAATCAGGTCGACACTTCGCTTTAGGAATGCGTCGAGAGCTGCGCCCTTGAGCATGCCATTTTGTAGGAGTGCCAAGTCGATAAGCTGGTGAACGATATTGTCGTTCTTGGCATAATCGGCAATCACCTGATTCTTTTTCTGGTGTTG
Organism: Prevotella sp.; assembly: GCA_016291595.1. Taxonomy (GTDB): domain Bacteria; phylum Bacteroidota; class Bacteroidia; order Bacteroidales; family Bacteroidaceae; genus Prevotella. The sequence goes on along the minus strand of JAEEXN010000006.1, from coordinate 13,632 downwards.
TTCGTCGATGGCCTTCTGCGTATTCGTCTTCTCGTCCTTCTCCTCTTGCGTCAACTCGTCGTATTTCTTCTTGTCCTGAGCCTGGTTGATGGCAGCAAGGCGAGCCTCCTGCCCCTTGATCTCAGCCTCTATAGGCTTCAGCGCCTCGGCTGTACTGGCATTGGTGTTATTCAGAATTTTCTTTACAAGAGGATGGTCGCTATTAAGCACCAGATTGTATGAGTCGGGCATCTGTCCATAGAAACTCATGCCTGGCTGGAAACGGCTCATGTCCTTCATGCGGCGCATATACTCGCTTTGGGTAATAATAACAGGCTGAGCCTGCTCACCCAATGACTGTACCTCAACATAGAATTCGGCCTTCTCAAGTTTAGGCATTTGTGAGCGGAACACCTCTGACAAATTGTCACGTTCAGCCTCTGCGAGCTCTTCTTTCTTATTGTCTTCTTTCACAATGAGACGGTCGATGATGTCGCCGTCAACGCGTGTGAAACGGCTCTTCTCGAACTTCTGCTCAAGCATCGAAACCACAGGTGTGTCGAGATCACCATCGAGGAGCAGCACACTATAGCCCTTGTTGCGGGCAGCTTCAATGTATGTGTACTGGTCTTCCTTATTGTTGGCATAGAGGTATATCAAGTTGCCGTCCTTGTCAGTCTGGTTGTCTTTGATGAGAGTTTTGTATTCTTCGAATGTAAAATATTTTCCATCTACATCCTTCATCAGCGAGAAGTCCTTGGCGCGCTCGTAGAAGTCTTCCTGAGTAAGCATGCCATAGTTGATGAAGAGTTTCAGAGCATCCCATTTCTCCTCATACTCCTTGCGGTTATCCTTGAAGATACTGTTCAGTCGGTCAGCTACCTTCTTGGTGATGTATGTAGAGATTTTCTTTACGTCGCGGTCGCTCTGAAGATAGCTTCGGCTGACGTTCAGCGGGATATCGGGTGAGTCGATAACGCCATGCAAAAGTGTGAGGAAGTCTGGCACGATACCCTCTACCTGGTCTGTGACAAATACTTGATTACAGTATAGCTGTATCTTGTTGCGTTGTAGCTCAATATTTGATTTGATTCGAGGGAAATAGAGGATACCGGTCAGGTTGAAAGGATAATCAACATTCAGGTGAATCCAGAACAGAGGCTCTTCCATTTGCATTGGGTAGAGCGTACGATAGAAGCTCTTGTAATCCTCGTCCTTTAAGGTGCTGGGTGCCTTTGTCCAAAGAGGTTCCACATTATTAATAATATTGTCTTCCTCGGTCTCTACCTGTTTGCCTTCCTTCCATTCGGTTTTCTTTCCGAAGGATACGGGAACAGGCAGGAATTTGCAATACTTGTTGAGCAATTCTTGAATCTTATGCTTCTCAAGGAACTCCTTACAGTCGTCGTCGATGTAAAGAATTATATCGCTTCCGCGGGCGTCGCGCTCTGCATCATCGATGGTAAACTCAGGAGATCCGTCACAAGTCCATTTCACAGCTTTTGCGCCTTCCTGATAGCTGCGTGTAACGATTTCCACCTTTTTCGACACCATGAATGCCGAGTAGAAACCAAGCCCGAAATGGCCGATGATAGCATTGGCTGTATCCTTGTATTTGTCCAGGAAGTCGGTGACGCCCGAGAATGCTATCTGGTTGATATACTTGTCAATTTCCTCGGCAGTCATACCAATACCGCGGTCTGAAATGGTCAGTGTACCATTCTTCTCATCAAGGCTGACATGCACGGTTAGATCGCCAAGGTCGCCCTTGAAATCTCCTTTTTCAGCCAGAGTTTTCATCTTTTGCGTTGCGTCGATGGCATTAGACACCATTTCGCGCAGGAAAATCTCATGATCGCTATACAAGAACTTTTTGATGACGGGGAAAATGTTCTCAGTTGTAACCCCGATATTACCTTTTTGCATACTTTTTGGTTTATAAGTTTCTTTTTCTATCGGCAATTATTGCAAATTGCGTGCCAAAAATTGGACGTGTTGTCTCGCATGAACTATATTATTTATTACCAAAATTATATGAAAATGTTGCATTTGGCATTTTTTGTGGAAAAAATACAAACTCGTATCGTAAAAAAACACTATATTTGCAATATCAAAATCCAATGTAGCTGTGTTGAAGAATATGCAGAATGATAAGTTTGGCATTATTGCCAATTACTACTCTGAACATTACGATGAGATAAAGGCATTCATAGCCAAGAATACCCTCTATGCCCTCGAAACAGAGGACATAGTGCAGAATGTTTTTGTCCGTCTGCTCTCCTCGAATAAGATGATTACACCATTGACGATGCCCAGTCTGGTCTTCACAGTTGCCAGGAACCTGATTTTTGATTATTGGCGGCATAGGAAGACTGTCGAGGAATATGAGCATTATGTGGTGAGCAGAACGGGTGAGGCTTCTGATGCCCTCTCCGTTTATTCTGCGGTCGAGATTAATGAGTTGCTTGAAAAGGGTATAGCGAGACTTAGTGGTTCCCAGCGCGAAATCTACCGTCTGAACATCAGCGAGGGCTTGCAGGTAAGCGAGATTTCCGAGCGTCTGTCGTTGCCATATAAGAGTGTGGAGCACCGTCTTGGTTCCGCGCGTAAGGAAATCAGGAATTACATGAGGCGCATGCTTGCTTAGAAAAAGACAATACAGTATTTCTAAATTGGGTTTTATTAAGGTTAACCCCGGCTTATGGCATTCCATAAGCCGGGGTTAGTGTTTCGTAATGCTCAGACGGTCTTAATAAGCCTTGAAAGCAACAACCTGCTTCAGTTCCTTATCAAGATAGAAGGTGCATTGCAAGGTGTCATCATTGACTCTTAGCATCATGCGTGTAAATTTTAGTGCATCGCGCTGTTCATATGCATGATAGCTGATTTCTTTTTTGAAAACCTTCCATTCTCCCGCCATCTTGCGCAATGCAGCCACTTGCTCGGGAGTAACGTTGCGCGTAGAATCCACATCGCTGAAACGCTGGGTGGAATAGTCGGTGGAAGTAAGGTTTTCTTTTAGAAAATCTTTTACAACACCTTTGGCTTTATATTGTTCACCGCAGCTCATCATTAAAAGAGTTACGGTGAACAAAAGGATGAACTTTTTCATTGAGTTATGAGTCATATCGCTTTAAGCGGGGATGTTCTTCAGAATCTCAATCAAGTGATCCCAAACCATCTGAACGGTAGGAATGTGCAGACGCTCGTCGGGGGAGTGGACACCACGGAGCGTCGGGCCAAACGACACCATGTCGAGATTAGGATACTTCTCGGAGAACAGACCACACTCCAATCCGGCGTGGATACCCAGCACCTTCGGATCTTTGTTGAACAACTTGCGATAGGAAGCTACGGCCAGAGCAGTGAGCTTGCTATCGGGATTCATGCGCCATGCGGGATAGCCCTCACCTTGTACCACCTCGGCACCAGCTAACTGGAAGACGGCCTTGATGGTTGCCGCCTGATTGTCGAGCGCGCTCATTACGTTACTACGCTGGCTACATACAATCTTCACATGATCATCGAACGTTACTATGCTGGCCACGTTGTTGGAGGTCTCTACCAGCCAAGCCAACTCCTCGTCCTGGCACATGGCGAAGACACCATTGTCGGCAGCTTGCAATGCCTGAACCAGGCGAGTGCTGGTTTCCAGAGGAATAACTCTCTCGGGCTCGGCACTCTCCATATTGAACTGCATGGACTTCTCTGTTACATGATATTCTTCAGCTATCTGGCTTGCGAATACGTTCCAATCGGCGCGGACATCCTCTTTCTTGTCGGCTGGTACGCCAAACAAGGCCACACCGTCGCGAGGAATGGCGTTGTGAAGCTTACCGGCATTGTAGTAGGCCAATCTCAGGCCATAGCGCTCTTGTGTCTGATAGAGGAAGCGGGCAAGTACTTTCAGGGCGTTGGCGCGTTTCTTGTTAATGTCATCGCCCGAGTGGCCGCCAATCAGGCCCTTCAGCGATATCTTCAAGAAGAACAAGCCCTCGGGGGCGTCTTCTTTCTCAAAACGGAAGGTGGCTGTCGTGTTGCGACCTCCAGCGCAAGAGACAAATATCTGCCCCTCGTCCTCAGAGTCAAGGTTGATAAGCATGTCACCCGTCATGAATCCGGCCTTCATGCCCTCGGCACCCGTGAGTCCAGTCTCCTCATCGCGCGTAAATACACACTCTAGTGGTCCGTGCTCTATATCATCGGAGTCGAGAATTGCCAGTTCGATGGCACATCCGATGCCGTCGTCAGCTCCCAATGTTGTACCTTTAGCCTTAAGCCACTCACCGTCTACATAAGTCTGTATGGCATCTTTGTCGAAGTCGAACTCAATGTCGACCAGCTTCTCGCAAACCATGTCCATGTGGCTTTGCAAAATAACGGTTTTGCGGTTCTCCATTCCTGGTGTGGCGCCCTTGCGGATGATAACGTTGCCAGTTTCGTCGACTACGGTCTCAAGGTTATGGCTTTTCCCCCAATTAGTTAGATACTCAATCATCTTCTCCTCGCGCTTTGAGGGGCGTGGAATTTCATTGATTTTTGCAAATTGCTCGAACACACGAGCTGGTTTTAAGTCACTTTTATTCATTATTAATGTATTTTTTATAGGTATTTCGTAAATTCTGATTATCTTTGCACCGCAAAATTAATAAAAAATGATTGAAACTCTCCTCATCAGCGTGTTAATAATTGCTATAGGAATAGCATTATTATGCATTAAGCTCATTTTCAGAAAGGATGGTGAGTTCAAATCAATGCACATTCACGATAGTCAGGCGATGAAAGACCGCGGCATTCATTGTGTCATGGATCAGGATCGTGAGGCGCGTGAGCAAGGAAAGGCATATTGAGCATGACTTCAGTGATGTGTTTTGCTGGTATAGAGCAATGAGTTACAGAGCTGGAGTAATGAGTTACGAAGTTGGAGCAATGTGTTATGAACTTGATTCGGAGAGTTAAAAAGGAAATAATAAACAATTAAAATAAAAAAGTAACAAATGAAAAAAATTCTTTTTATGGCTGCTATGGCAGCATGCGTGTTTGCATCATGCAATCAGTCGGCCCCGAAGGTTGACGAGAAGTCTCAAACAGCTGAGACAGGTGGTTCTGACTTGAAGATTGCCTATATTGAGGTCGACTCAATCATGTCGCAATATCAGTTCTGCAAGGAGTACAGCCTCATTCTTCAGAAGAAAGGCCAGAACATTCAGAACACCATTAATCAGAAAGGACAGGCTCTTCAGACAGCTGCTGCCAATTTCCAGCAGAAAGTTCAGCAGAACGCGTATACCCGTGAGCAGGCAGAGGCCATCAATGCCAACTTGATTAAGCAGCAGAACGACCTACAGGCTTTGCAAACCCGTTTGGGCAATGAGTTCCAGGCTGAGACTGATAAGTTCAACGGTGCTCTTCGCGACAGCATTCAGCACTTCCTCGCCAAATATAATAAGGATAAGAAGTATGCCCTCATTCTGAGTAAGGCTGGCGACAACATTCTCTATGCCGACAAGGGTTACGATATCACCAACGAGGTGGTTGCAGGTCTGAACAAGGCTTACAAGCCTGCCGCTGCCAAGAAAGAGGCAGCTGCCGCCAAGAAAGAGGAAACGAAAAAATAATTTGTTTCATGTGCCTGCCAGTCAGGCCAGCAAAGTGAATCGGTCGTGAGGAAAACAGAACGTTATCAATACATTCTCGACTATTTCCGCAACCAGATGCCCGAAGTAACAACCGAACTTGAATTTGGTAATGTCTTCCAGCTTCTGGTTGCTGTTGTCTTGAGCGCACAATGCACCGACAAGCGCATCAATCAGGTTACCCCCGAGTTGTTCAGGCGTTTCCCTGATGCGCGCTCAATGGCCGGGGTGGAGCCCGATGAGGTTTTGGACTATATTAAGAGTGTGTCTTATCCCAACTCGAAGGCCCGCCATCTGGTCGAGATGTCGCGCATGCTCGTGAGTGACTTCGACGGTGAGGTGCCACAGAGTCTGGACGATTTGGTCAAGTTGCCAGGAGTAGGAAGGAAGACGGCAAATGTGATTCAGGCAGTAGCTTATGGCAAGTCTACGATGGCCGTAGACACGCATGTCTTCCGCGTGAGCCACCGTCTGGGGTTGGTGTCTAAGAAGGCCGACACTCCTTATAAGGTGGAAATGGAGCTTATAAGGAATATCCCCGAGGATATCATTCCCAAGGCCCACCATTGGCTGTTGCTTCATGGTCGCTATGTCTGCACCAGTCGTACGCCTCATTGTGGAAAGTGCGATTTCAACGCTATCTGCCCGAAGAACATGGAAGGCTCAAAGCTTGAGTAGTGCGTCATTCATCATTTAAAGTTCATAGTTCTGGTAATGGATGCAAAACGAATCTTGCAATTCTTGCGCGATGTGAGCGCAAACAACAATCGTCCTTGGTTTCAGGAACACAAGGATGAGTATCTGGCCGTGAAAGCAAATTTCGAGGAAGGTGCGGCAAAGGCTATTCTTCGTATTGCCGAGTTCGACCCTTCTGTTGCGCATATTACGGTGAAAGATGCCACTTACCGTTTTTATCGAGATACTCGTTTCTCGCCCGATAAGTCGCCTTATAAGAATCATATGGGTGCCTATATTGCCGCCCATGGAAAAAAAGCGCTTCATGGTGGCTACTACATTCATCTTGAGCCCGACCATTGCCTGCTTGCTTGCGGAAGCTATTGGCTTCCAACAGATATTCTGACATCATGTCGCAATGAGATAATGGCGAACATTGACCGTTGGAGGGAGTGTGTTGAGAATGAGAAGTTCCTGAGATTTTTCGGGAAACCTTGCCATGGAGATTTTGACTCATCTGCAAAGGGCTTTGGGCTGGAGTTTTTGAAGACTGCTCCGGCTGGTTTTCCGCGCGACTACGAGTTTATCGATTATCTGCGCATGAAGAACTATTGTTGTTGGAAAGCCGTTCCAAATACCTTTTTCGAAGGTGACCGCTGGCTTGACGAGATGGTGAAGGTGTTCAAGGTGGCTAAGCCGATGAACGACTTCATTAATGCCGTCATCGACGATTATGAATAGTTAGGATACCAGTGTTTTCAGTTCGTTTTTGTGTGCCGTCCGGAATGAGCTATTCACAATGTTTGTAACTTGATTCCGAGTGACAAACCAAGAATGTCTTTCAGAGGCACACTATGCTCCATAAACTTTGTGCGGATATATAAATCGCACGAGCTTATCTCGTAGAACAGACTGATACTACGGGCGTTGAAGCGTTTCTGACTGGGTATCTGCCAGGTAATGCGCTGTCCAAGCGCTACATTCAAACGAAATTTGGTGGACATGAATTCATAATACTTGCTGGGATAACGCCTGGGTTGCGATTTCCAGAATTCATGCCCATAAACAGTATTCATGTACACGCTTGTAGTCAGCGGCTCAACACTCCATCCGCGTTTCAAGTCAAAGCTCCACGGGATGAAGTTCTCTTTCAGTGTCATCGTCAGTTTTCCTCGTGTCGTCTGATGCTGAGGGATAAAACCCACTAGCAAATCAGTCTCCCATTGTTTCCTTTTGCCGTAGTCCCATCCAATACCTGCAGACAAAAGGCCCATATTCCCGGCATTCTGTATGACGAACTGGGTGGGAATGAGTGCTGCCCAATGCTTTCTATAGCGGTGTACCCGCTTGTCGTAGCGGCTCTCCTGACGGTCTTCCACGTAGATGCTGTCCGCAACAGAGTTTTCTATCATTGCATTTTCATCCACGATGTCATCAGCAACCTCATCGTTATCAACCTGTTCAATACTCGCATAACAGGTATTCGCGCACTCTATGCTGGCAGCCCGTCCATTCTGCCATATAAGCAACGGCAAAACGGCACTAAAAAAATACTTGTTCCATTTCATAGCCGTCAGGTGTAAGAGTAAGTATGCGATAGTTGCGGTGCTCGGCACAGTCAATGCCATAGAAGAGAAGTCCGTCGCCATAGATGTCACTGACCACGTCGTTGTGATTATGGCCATAGACACAAAACATCAAACCCGGGAAGAAGTCAAGATAACGGCGGAATGCCTTGCATACGTTGTTGTTGAACTGGTCGCTATAAGGTGGTGCATGCATGATGACGATGGTCCGGTCGAATTTTTCCGTATCCTTTGCAATGACTTCCTCCATGTAGTCGAAGTCAGGCACGGCTGCCATATAGTCATACTCTGTTGCATTCGTGTTCAGGCAGATAAACTTCACCCGGCTGACAATAAACGAGAAGTTCATGTCACCGAACAATACGCTATACGCCTGATTGCCTGTACCGAGAAAGTCGTGATTGCCGATTAAGGCCACATACGGATAACGCAAATCATTCAGGATGTCCAGCGTCCACTCATATTCCTTAGAGGTTCCGGTATCCGTCAAATCCCCGCAATGAACCACGAAGTCGATGTCCTGCCTTTTGTTGATATGGGCAATCTCATCCCTCATGTCACTATACCAGCCGTGTGTGTCACTAATAAAAGCAATATGCAAGGTTTCTTTGTCTGAGAATCTTTTTTCAATCTCTTTGATATTCTGTTCATTAATGTCTTTCTTGCCCTTGAAGTTCACATCATAAGGGTGCGTCTCGAACATGTCACCACATGAGCTGAGCAACCAAACAGCTGCTAAGACTAAGACAATAGACATTCTGAAACCGATTCTCATATCCATTTCTTCATTACTAGTGTTTTTCCACTATCTCAAATCTAATGTGTGTAGCTTTATGGATGACGTAAATGAATATAATCTCAATGAAGTAGGCAATCAGATAGCTGTACCATAACCAGTCGGGACTCCACTTGGAGAATGCCCAAAGTACTGGGATCACCGTAAGCGACAAAGCCAATGAGATGAACAGAGCCATACGGTGTTGGCCATACAGTTTGTATACTATCATCAGTACATAAATGTAGCAGAAAGGTATGAAACTGAGGGCGAAGATACGTAAGGCAGGAACTGTTTCGGCAGTATAGCCTCGTGCATTTGCGCCGAAGAGGTTGGCTATCAGCTGTGGGTCGAGCCATACCAGGAGGCAGGTGACGGCCATGGATAAGGTGATAAAACCAAAAGACTTGCGTAGCACCAGGTTGAAGGTCTCGTTGTCACCCTTGCCCGCCTGGATGGCGCCCAGCGACTGTAGGGTACGGCAAGTGCCCGCAACGAAGAGGTTATACACCTGTAGCAGGTTCATGCATACGGCAAACGCAAAGATACCACTACGTCCAAGAGTATTGGTGACAATGCTGTTGGCAGAAAAAAGGAGCAGAGTCAGGCACACGGAAGCAAGGGCCAACGGAGTGCCTTGCGAGATGATGTTCTTGCCTTCAGGGGCTTCATGACGGAAAGAGAAATGGAGTTGGTTATCGGCTTTACGATAGTGGATGAGCATGATGGCTATGCCTACGAGATGGCCTACAACCGTGGCCGTGGATGACCCGGCGATGCCCCAGTTGAGAAGCTGTATGAACACGAGGTCGAGGCCGAGGTTGACGGCATTATCGACAACGATGGCCACTGATGCCAGGCGCGGACTACCGTCAACGCTGATCATAAGGCTGATGGTCCACATCATCATATACGCCGGTGCTCCATAAAGCATAGGCTGCAAGTACTCAAGCGTGGGCTGCAAGAGGTGCTCATTGTCGCACAGGAGGCTTGCCACTGATAGCGGCATCATAAGGCCTATGAGTGTGAACACGAAACTGAGGAGGAAGTTGCTGAGCATGGAGTGAGTATACACATAGCGCATACGCACGAAATCCTTCTTGCCCAAAGCAAAACCTACGAGCATGCTGCCGCCGGCTGCCAGGAGCAGACTTAGCGTCATCATCAACTGCACCACGGGCTTGGAATAGTTGATGGCACTTACACCATCGGCACCTATAAGTTTGCCCACGATGACACCATCGACCACGTTGCCCAGGCAGCCAGACAGCGTGATGAGGATTGACGACCAAAGGTAACGCCAAAAATGGGTGGTCAGCTCTTTACGTTCGTCGTTGGTCATCGGTTCAGAAGTTTTTTACGAAAATGGGTATTTTGCCACCGCGCTTGTTGGGGATGGCTGGTTCGGTGGACCACGTGAAGCGGGCGTCCGGACAGTCTTGCTGGGCGAGGAATTCCTTCAAGCGTTTGCAGAGCGGTGGGAGCACCGTCTGTGGGTCGGACTTGCATACGCCGCGTACCTCGATAGTCTCCTCATCGGTTTGCACGAACTGGAAACGCACCAAGTCGGGCCACACTTCTGCCTTGGAGAACAGGCCTACGACATTAAAGGTGCACCCGCATATGGTATAGCTGTCGAAAGTGCGGCCCTGAATCTGCATGATAGGCAACGGGCAGCAGTCGGATGTAGAGGGGCGCACGCGAATGACGTCACCTACATGATACCGTATAATCGGTTGCACGAAGTTGCTGAGGTCGGTCACGAGGATGCCCGTTGACCACTCGTCAGACATACCCAATGGCTTCAGGTCCTTGTCGACAGGCTCCACAATCACCCAGTCGTCGTTGATGTGCAAATGGGGACAGTTGCGCGTCATGGCAATCTCGCCGCCTTCGGTCATGCAATAGTTGTTGGCTACCGGGCACTGGAAGGCCTCTCTGAGTAGGTCGAAATTCTCCTCGGAGAGCATCTCGGCTGACGTGGCCAAGTGCTTTAGCGAGATATGCAGGCGTCCCTGCAATTGCTCTACCGCCAGCTGAACCATCATCGAAGGATAGCCCGCCATCGTCTCGGGTTGGAAGTCGTTGAGCTTGTCCACAATGGTCTGAACAGACTCAAGAACTGATATGCCCAACAGATTGTCGGCATGCTCGGGATGGGCTGCCTTCATGCGCAGGAAGGCACCGTAGCTGGAAGCACCGTTGGAAAGGTGAATGACCGATGCGCGGCGATGTTTGGAGATGTCCATAGCATCAGTACAGGCACCAGCCAACAGCCGCTGAGCCACCAGTTGGCCATGAATCTTGTTGTGATAATCGTCGCGCACCATAGGAAGCGGATTGCCTGTAGAGCCCGAAGTACGCAAGGCTGTATAATCGCCCAACAGCCGGCTTTGGTCCTTCGTCGGGTCACGATTGACATAGTCGAGCACATCCTGAAGGTGCAGCCGGCGGTCAGTAACCCAATCGTCGTAGTTGGCCAGCAATGTCGGTTTCTCTGTCGGCGGGAGGTCGGTCAGTTTGAAATCTTCAGGTACGTCGGCATACAATTTGGCAAAATAGGGCGAGTGCTCACGAGCGTAAGCAACCAACTCGCGCAAACGCTGTTGCTGCAATTCATAACGTTCTGCATCGGGCAACAGACCACCCTCAGCGACGAGGCGTCTGGCCTCTTCCAATTCTATTGTTTTCATTGTGGAGTGTTTTTTTGTTATTGGGTAATTCCTGGCCATGCGGGTAACGGGCTGTCCGGAATACGCTGCATTCTAAAGATTATCATTCAAAGAAACCGAATCCGCCAATGGCCGTGAGCATGCGCTCCACGTAATCCCATGAGGTGGGTGACCAGGCAAAGCCTAAACGGTAGAGAACTTGTGTGGTATAGTCGTTATCACGGTTGACGTCGGTAGTCTTTTGCCCGTGAGCCATATCCTGATAAGCCAGCAGACTTGCCATCTGCCGTGCCTTCTGCGGGTCGTTCTTCGCTGCTTCCATTGCCTCGGCAAACTCCTCTTGTTCTACGAAGCGGATTCCTTCGCCCACCGTACTGAGTCCTGTCAGCACATCGCCAAGGAACTGAGTGTGGATGTTATAAGGATGGAAAACAACGCACTCCTTTGGTGTGGTAGCCAGCAGCACAATAGCGTGCGATACCTCGTTGATGGGAGAGAATTCCACACGTTTGTTGCGCATACCATACGGACAGCAGCCCAGCATGTTGTAAACTCTGATGCGCCCCATAAACGAGTTGGTGGAGAAATTGGCTTGGAACTCACCGTCGGTAGAGCGGGCCGCCAGATTGCCCACACGCATGATTTTCGCCCGCAGACCGTGTAGGGCTACGGCGTCGAGAATCAGCCGTTCTGCCATATACTTCGAGTAAATGTATTTGTTGCCCAAATACTGTCCCATGTAGAGACGTTGCTCGGTGAAAGTCTCGTCTTTGGGTTCTCCTACCCACAAGCCGCGCGTGCTGGCTGTAGATATATGTATGAGTTTCGCACCCTTCTTGATGCAATACTCCACGCAGCGTTTTGCGCCTCCGATGTTCACATCCTCAATCTCTGTTCCCTCGGAGAAGTGCTTTACGATGGCGGCGCAGTTGAATACCGTGTCTACCTGAATGTCCTCCCCAAAGTCGCTTGTGACATCACCCAGCACCACATGCAGGCGCTTGCCGAACAAGTCTTTGTAGGCGTTGGCAAAATAATAGAACAGGAGGGTGCGCAGACGGTTCTCGGCTTTCTCCAGGCTCTTTCCGCGTACCAGGCAATAGATGTTCGGCGCATCCGAGTCAATCAGCTCGCGCAGGATGTGAATGCCTAAGTAGCCCGTGGCACCCGTTAGCAGCACATTACCCAGCTGCTGGCGTTCTCCGTTGCGGAAATAATTGAGCGTGTTGTGCTGAAGCAAGTTGTTGATGGCTGTATAGTCAAAATCAGCCACCTCGTCGATACCCGTTTCCGTACTCTCTCCCGTAATGAGACGCGCCAATTGGCGTGGTGTGGGATTGGCAAATACATCGCCGTAAGCCACATGCATGCCAGCCTTGTCGGCCTCGATAATGATTCTGGTTACTACCAGCGACGTACCTCCAAGTTCGAAGAAATTGTCGGTGGCTCCCACCTTGTCCATCTGGAGGATGGCGGCAAAGATGTCACAGAAGGTGCGCTCGGTGTCGTTTGCCGGAGCCACATAAGCTGAAGTAACGGCCAGTTGCGGCTCGGGCAATGCCTTTACGTCAGTCTTCCCGTTAGGAGTCATCGGCATCTCGGCAAGTTGCAGATAGGCGGTCGGAACCATATACTGAGTCAGGCTCTTCGAGATCTCTGCCTTGAGAGCGTCAGGGGCAATCTCCCGGTCGGCCGTGTAATAGGCGCAAAGGTGCTCTTTGTCGTTCAGTTTCCGAATCAGGATAACCACTTTCTTCATGCCCTCAACCTTTAGCATGACATTCTCAATCTCGCCCAACTCAATGCGTAAGCCGCGCAGCTTGATCTGATGGTCAGTACGTCCCAGTATCACCACGTCGCCGTCGGGCAGCCACTTTGCGTAGTCGCCAGACTTGTAGATACGCTCGCCGTGATAGTCAACAAAGCGCTCGCGGGTCATCTCGTCCAGGTTGTTATAGCCTCGTGCAACTCCGCGTCCGCCGATATACAATTCACCTACGACACCCACCGGCAACTCATTGCCGTCTTGGTCTACAATAAACTCCTTGACATTCAGTTGTGGTTTGCCTACGGTGACAAGCTTTGCGTGCGTGAGCTCTTTGTTATTTGAGGCCACGGTGATTTCCGTCGGACCGTAGCAGTTGAAGATACGAGCTTTTGTGACCTTTCTCATCAGGGCAAGCAGCTGGTCGGAGAATTTCTCTCCTCCGGCACGGCAGATCTTCACCCTGCTGATAGCGTCACAGAAATCGTCGCTGGTAAGCCATGTCTGCCAGCGCGACGGTGTTCCTGATACCATATTCACGTGC
>JAEEXN010000048.1 GCA_016291595.1 Prevotella sp. | reverse complement strand
GCCGCCGGGCTGGGCCCCACTTACAAGCTGAATAAGACTTTCAAGTTTGGCCTCGGCTACAATATGATAGAGAAGAAAAATTCTGAAGGAGTGTGGAAGATGCGGCACCGCATTTATGTAGATGCCAAGGCGACTCTCCACGCCGGCGACTGGAACTTCTCGCTGCGGGAACGCCTGCAGCTAACACACAAGGATGTGAATGCCATTAAAAAGCAGACCACTCCCAACTCCCTGGCTCTGAAAAGCCGGCTGCAAGCAGCATATAAGGGTTTCTCGCACGTGGAGCCGTATGCATATATAGAGTTCAGGAACGTGTTCAACGACCCCTCCTGCTCCGCAACCTGGAGCACCGTGTCACAGACATATGCCGACTATCAGTTCCTGGGCTACAACCACGCCTACCTCAACCGTGTCCGGGGCAGCATAGGCGCCGAGTGGAAGCTGGACAGCCACAACAGCTTCGACTTCTATATCCTGACCGACTACTGCAAAGAAAAGGAGACCGACACCGCCGACAACGGCACCCGTCTCAAAGCCTTGTACTGGGACCAAACCTTCTACGGTGCCTTTTGCGTAGGCTACAAGTTCAGTTTCTAGGCTTCACTTCATAGAATACGGGCGCTCCCTTTTTCGGGAGCGCTTTTTTTTATAAATTAGCAGTTTGGACTTCAAAAAGACTAGAAATGCAAGCTATTATATTGGCGGCCGGGATGGGCAAAAGGCTTGGTCAGCTGACCAGGGACAACACCAAATGTATGCTGGAGGTAAACGGCATACGTCTGATAGACCGCACCCTGGAGCACCTGCACGCCGTGGGCGTGGACCGCATAGTGCTGGTAGTCGGCTATAAGGGCGAAAAGGTGCGCAGCCACGTGGGCACTGATTACAAAGGGATTCCGGTAGAATATGTAGAAAATGACATCTACGACAAGACCAACAATATCTACTCTCTGTTCCTTGCGCGCAATTATCTCCTTGAAGAAGATACGCTGCTGCTGGAGTCAGACATTATCTTCAATCTTGATGTGCTGCAGGCTATTGTAAATGCGCCCTACCCCAACCTTGCGCTGGTAGATAAATATGAGAGCTGGATGGACGGCACAGTGGTGACTCTTGGAGAAAACTGCCGCATCAAGAGTTTTCTGGACAAGGAAGAGTTCCGCTACGAAGATATCAAAAGTTACTACAAGACAGTTAACATATATAAGTTCAGCAAGGAATTCTCTTCGCGGTATTATGTGCCGTTTCTTGAGGCCTACAGCACATCCCTTGGCAAGAATGCCTATTACGAGCAGGTGCTCAAGGTGATACTTTTGCTACACGACGCCCCTATACGCGCACTTCCGCTGTCCGGACAGACCTGGTATGAGATAGATGACGCCCAGGATCTGGACATAGCCACAGGTATGTTCGCCCCCGACGGCGAGAGCCACTACGCCTCCATTTCAAAAAGATACGGCGGCTACTGGAGATATCCGCAGATGCTGGACTTCTGCTATCTGGTGAACCCATACTTCCCGACACAACGGCTCAAGGACGAGTTGCGCGCCAACTTCGACACACTGTTGACGGAATATCCATCAGGCATGAAGGTGAACACGCTCATCGCCAGCAAGTGCTTTGGTGTGAGCGAAGACTACCTCATCCCTGGCAACGGAGCCGCTGAACTGATAAAGTTATTAATGGAGAGTTCGCAAGGCAAGACGGGATTCATCCGTCCTACCTTCGAGGAGTATCCTAACCGCTACGATAAAGAACAGCAGGTGACCTTCGTGCCACATAATGATGAATACCGATATACGGCTGACGACCTGATGGCATTCTTCAATGACAAGGATATCTGCCAGCTGATGCTCATCAACCCTGATAATCCCTCGGGCAACTTTATTCCCAAGGCCGACGTGCTGCGTCTCGCCCAATGGAGTAAGGAACTTGGTATCCGATTAGTAGTTGACGAATCCTTCGTCGACTTTAGCACCGACTATGCGACCAACTCACTACTCAGCGACCAAATACTGGAGACTTATCCCAACTTGGTGGTTATGAAGAGTATCTCTAAGAGCTACGGTGTACCAGGTTTGCGGTTAGGTATTCTGGCCTCTGCCGACAAGGAACTGATTGCACGCATGAAAAAAGAGGTGTCTATTTGGAACCTGAACTCATTTGCTGAGTTCTTCATGCAAATCTACAACAAACATGAGAAGGACTACCAGAAGGCTTGTGCGAGATTTGTTGAGGAACGCGACAGCTTTGAGCGCCACTTGCGAGAGATACCTTTCATACGCGTGTTCCCCACACAAGCCAACTATTTCCTATGTGAGGTACTGCCCCCATACACTGCCAACGAGATTGTAGTGCGCATGCTGAAACAACACAATATCCTGACGCGCGATTGCAGCGGTAAAACCGGTCTCAACCCAAACAAGCAATATATGCGTATTGCCATTCGCAACCATGAGGACAACATGAGGCTGACAGAAGCATTAAAAAAATTGATATAAGAAGAACAACTATGTCCAATTTCGTCTCGGTCATCCCACAGGAACTGATAGACAGTCTGCACATCAGGCCCTCAGAATGCATGGAATGGGTTCAGGAAGGATTCATGATGAAGGATGATGCCCAGATGCCTGCCAAACTCAGTGTACTTCCCCAAGGAGAGGACTTTATTACCTCAATGCCCTGTCTGCTCCCCGACAAAGACGGGAAAAAATATTTTGGTATCAAGATTGTGAGCCGTATTGAGGGCCAGCAACCAACCTTGCAAAGTACCATTTACTTGTATGAGGCGACTACTGGTGCCCTATTAGCTGTTATGGACGGTGACTGGATTACAGCGATGAGAACGGGTTCCGTGGCTGCGTTAGCTGCAGAGATTTTTAAGCACAAGGGTGTTGACACATACTCGATGATCGGTCTTGGAAACATTGCAAGAGCTGTAGCTTTGTGTTTGATTGAAAATCAGAAGGGGAAGCCCGTAATCATCCGGCTGATGCGTTACAAAGACCAGGCAGAGAGATTCATCGAGCGTTTTAAGGAATATAGCAATGTTTCCTTCGAGATTATTGACGACAAGAGAGAGTTCGCAGCAGAGGCTGATGTTATTATCTCATGTGTTACCGTAGCCACTGAATTGCTCTTCCCCGATGACAGTCTGTTCAAGAAGGGTGTTACAGTGATTCCCGTACACGTAAGAGGATTCCAGAACTGCGATTTGTTTTTTGACAAAGTGTTTGGAGACGATACCGGGCAAATACAACGATTCAAGTATTTTAGCCGATTCCGTCAGTACGACGAAATACATCATGTTCTACAGAGAAAGAACCCCGGCCGTACCAGCGATGACGAGCGCATCCTAAGCTACAATTACGGTATTGCCTTGCACGACATTGTCTTTGCCACAAAGATTTACGAGAGAGCCCGAAAGAAATGTCCACAGTTTGAGATGAGTAGACAGAACAAGAAAGTCTGGGTCTGATTCTACCGCCAATAAGCCTCGAACTGATGAGTCACGCGCTGCTCCACGGGCGGTAATGTCATATAGTCGCCGTAAGTTCGCTCCAAATAATCTCTATAACCTACCATTGTCTTGTAGAGTTTTCCCTCAAATTCTATATCCACAGAAGTGGCAATGTCGGTGGCAGGGAAGCAGCCACTGACTTTGGGGCCAGCCTCGGTCATATTGCATACGGTGGCAGTAGGCTCCTTTCTGACGATCAGTTTGCGAATCATCTTGTTGGTAGTGGAAAGGCTGATGGGCAGCGAGCGATAACAAAAGTAAGCCAGACGCGAAAACAACGGGTTTTGCTTGGAAATCTTGCAACGCCGTATTTTGTAGAGCAGACGTTTGCGCTTGAAGATTCTCTCCCTCTCCTTTAGGTCGTCGGTCACGTAGTCAACAGGGAAAATGTCCATGTAAACACCGATTTCAAAACCTTTCGTCTCATCTTCTATCATGAGGGTGCGAGTGTCGATGACTTTGGCAAAGGTGTAGTAATAATCTGACTCCCGGCTGGGATCAATAGCCTTGAAAATGCCTTGCGGATCCTGATAGCTTTGCAGGAAACGCTCGTAGTCGGCTCGGGGCATATAAATGTCGATGTCATCGTCCCAGGGGATATAGCCCTTATGGCGGACAGCTCCAATGAGGGTGCCACTGGAAAGGAAATAGCGCAGTTGATGCTGCTCACAGAATTGATGTACGTTGTCGAGAATAGCCATCTGGATGTTCCGCAATTCCTGTATGTCTTTTATCGGGCGCATGGGATTTCTTTATTTTTTGCAAAAGTACGACAATTATTTGGCATTTCAAACGTTTTTCCTTACTTTTGCAAAGTTATGGCTGAACAAACGCTGAAAGAGAAAACTGCTCGCGGGCTTTTCTGGGGTATGCTGAACAACGGCACCATGCAGGTGCTGAATCTCATTATCGGCATTTTTCTCGGCCGTTTGCTTACTCCTGCGGATTACGGTATTGTTGGTGTGTTGGCTATTTTCACTGCTATTGCCGGTGACCTACAAAGTGCGGGATTCACGCAGGCTCTCATCAATATCAAACGGCCTACAGACAGGGATTATAACTCCGTGTTTTGGTTTAATGTGTTGATGAGTGTGGGGATGTATGTCATTCTGTTTCTAGCAGCCCCGATTATTGCATGGTTCTTCCACCAGCCCAAGCTGACGGATGTGTCACGCTTTATATTCCTGTCTTTTCTCATCTCTTCTTTGGGCATTGTCCACAGTGCTTATCTGTCCAAGAACCTCATGGTGAAGGAACAGGCTGTGGCTGGTGTGCTGGGATTGATTGTTTCAGGTTCGGTGGCTGTCTTTCTGGCTTGGAAAGGCTATGCCTACTGGTCATTGGCTTGGCAGCAGGTGATCTTCATTTCGGTAGTGAATCTTGTCCGCCTGCATTATTCCAAGTGGCGCCCGTCATTAAAAATTGACTTCGGTCCAGTGCGCCAGATGTTTCCTTTTGCCGTAAAACTATTGGGTACGAAGATTCTGACTACCATTTCGCAGAACATTCTTACATTCATCTTCGGCCGTATGTTTCCCATTCATGCCGTCGGAAACTTCTCACAGGCAAACAAATGGAACACGATGGGCCACTCACTGGTAACGGGAACCATCGGGCAGGTGGCTCAGCCCGTGATGGCAGAGATTGATGAGGACAAAGAACGTGAGGTAAGGGTATTTCGCAAGATGTTGCGCTTCACCGCCTTTCTCTCTTTCCCCGCCATGCTGGGATTGGCGTTGGTGGCCCGTGAGTTTATCCTGATTACCGTAGGTCCCAAATGGCTTGAATGCGTACCTTTGCTCCAGATTCTATGTGTGGGAGGCGCATTCCTACCCCTCTATGCTGTTTATCAGAACATGGTTATCAGCAAGGGACGATCAGACATCTATCTGTGGTGCAGCGCTGTGCAGATTATCTTGCAAATAGCTTTGGTCTTGATTTTTGCCCCCAAAGGCATCACGGTGATGGTAGCAGCTTACACATTATTGAATATTTTCTACCTGCTGGTGTGGCACTGGCAGACACAGAAGGCACTTCGTATTCCATTGTTGGATGCAGGCAAGGATATACTACCTTTCTGTGTAGTTGCCTTAACCGTCATGGTTGCGACCAGGTTCCTCACATGTTGGACGGACAGCAGTTGGTTATTGTTCTTATTGCGTGTAGGTATAGCCGCCACACTTTATTTCCTGATTATGAAACTTTTAGGTGCAGAGATACTCAATGAATGTCTGATGTTTTTGAAGAAAAAGAGAAGAGAAGAATGAGGAAATACACTATCATTGTTGTTACCCGTAATAATGCCGACGGTCTGAACAAGACGTTGCAAAGCATCCGCAAGCTTGATTATGAGCAGAAAGAAACTATAGTCATTGATGACGCCAGTAAAGACAACACCAAGGATGTTTTGGCAGCCAACAAGGATATTGTCACCCAATTTGTATCAGAGAAAGATACGGGTATCTACAATGCCATGAATAAAGGGATAAAGTTTATCACGGGCGACTATGTCGTCTTCATGAATGCCGGAGATGTATTTGCCGGAAGCAACGTGCTTTCGATGGTAAATGGCTCGGATGGCGATATCATTTTAGGTGGTGAGAGCTACGGTGGACAGGTCAGAATGGTAAAACCGCGGATGTCGCTCTACGATATTCTTTCCATGGGTATCAATCATCAGGCCGTATATTACCGCAAAGAGATCTTACAACGATATGGCTTTGACGAATCCTATCGACTGATAGCTGACTTGAAGTCTGTTGTTGAGCCGCTGGTAAAAGAGAAGACAACGGTAACATGTATTCCTGAGATCCTCGCCATATGTGAGGGTGGAGGCCTCAGCCAGCAGCATTGGAAGGACATCCGCAAGGAGAATAAGCGTATTATTGAAGAGGTGGTGGAGCCTTTCTACAAGTATGATTATCTTCGTTTCTCTCGCATTCATTCTGAAATGCTGGACGACTTTGCTGTTCTATCGGCTTTCCATAGTGTCTTTCCGCTTGTAAGAACGATTTCCAAGGCGTTACGGTTCCTAAACAGAAAGTTCAAGCATATTCCTCTTGATTAAGCGAATTTCAATGCGATGCAATAGAGCCTCTTCATGATGCGGTAGCAGGCTCTGACCAACTGCCAGGAACCTCCCTTCTGTAACCATCGGTGACAGCTTCTAAACAATAGTCCGGATGGTTGATAAGGACAGTATGTCTGCATCTCATCATAAGGTATTGATGCCTCTCCGCCGGAACTGAAAGCCAACAACAGACCGATTTGAAGTGGTGTGCGATATTCATTTTGAGTGTCGTGTTGTGAGAAATAGTTGGCAACCATGGCATTGGCCTTCAATGTCGATACGACATGGTGGCGTGAATTCGCATTTGTGAATGTGCCCAATCTGTCGATGCGGTAAAAGTAAATCAAATCATCAATTGTAGTCCACTGGGCTTTCAGCAGCATGCGAGGCACCATGCTGTAGTCTTCCCCCATATTTATGCCAGACTGATAGAATAGTTGTTGGTCAACGAGAAAGCTCCAGCTGATGAGTCTCGCCCATATCTGGTGGGTAACTACATGCTGAAGTAGTATTTTCTTCAGATAAACAGATTGCGAGTCCTTGGAGGGCTGCACCTCTGGACCGGGTTGTTCGTTGGCATAGTATGCAAAGGCACCGTCTATAACGTCGGCACCTGTCTCCCGTGCTTTATTTACCAATAATTCAATCATTCGAACAGACACAAAGTCATCACTATCCACGAACGAGACATAGTCGCCTGTGGCTTTTTCGAATGAAACCTTTCGAGCATTACCTAATCCTCCATTTTTATCTAAACGAACAATGATGGTCTGCTTTTTCCGATTTGGATAACGTTCCAGCACGTTCTCCAAGATTTCTATGCTTCGATCGGGAGAACAGTCGTCCACGAAGATATACTCCAAGTCTTCGTAAGTCTGTTCGAAGAGACTGACGGCACAGCGTTCAATATATTTCTCCACGCCATAGACGGGCACAAGAATAGAAACTTTCATAGCATTAACAGAAGAATTTGATGAGCCAATAGCCATTGTAGGTGAAGAGGTAAACGGTGAGCAGCAGGACCAGCGTGCGCAACAGCCAAAGATGCTTTACACTTTCTGACCTGAAAAGATAGGCTGTGGCAATGGGGATGATGAAAGCCCAATGGGCCGTCATAATGTAGGGTTCAATGATGGCAAAGCCGAGGATGAGATGAATGGTGGCATCGAAGGCAAACCATGAAAGGCAAAGCCAGAGAAAACGCTCCCGGCGTCCCTTCCAGATACCTCCCAAGAAGAGTAGCACGACGAGTGCCTCTATGGCGTAGTTCCACCAATGGCTGTAGGAGACGAATACCGGTCGGTTACGTCCCACGTCTTTCAGCAGATAGCGGTCGTGCAGTTGGATGCTTTCCCCGAAAACATTCTCAATGACGGTGCGGCCTACGGGTATGTCCTCGTAGGTACAGTCCATGTATTTCCCTTCGTTCATCTTCACGTTGTTGTGCCGTTTCTGCAGTTTCTGACGTGCAGCGAACGTGGAGTCTTTCTTCATTCTTTGCTCCACGATATACTGTCGTTTCTGCATTTCTTTGGCCACAATGCCCTGCTCCTGAAAGAAATAGCAACCCAGCAGTATGACCGTAGGGAAGGCAAATGTGAAAAGCAGATTACGCCAGTGCCATGCCTTACGACCATTGACGAACCAGTTGGCCAGGAATATTTTCACACCATTGGTGAGCGTCACGCCGGATGCGATGAAATAATAGAGTGCTACTTTCCATCCTTTCATGAGCCGTCCTTTCTGAAGGTCACGTCCAGCCACATACAGCGTAAGCGTAAGGATAAACATCGATATGGCGAAATGGTCCGGCACGATGGCTGTCAGCGTGATATAGGCAAAGGAAAAGAGAAACACGGAGAGCAGGGTAGCATCATACCGCTTGAGTTCCATCACTTCACGCAGAATACGACGGACAAACAGAAAACTGTAGAACGTCAGCAATATCAGGAAGAATGCCACAATGAATACGGCACAGTTATGCCCCGTGATACCCATAAGCCAGTTATTGAGTTGTGACAGGGGCCACAGCATCAGTGATAAGAGCGGATGACGATAGGCTACGTATAATGGGCGCCAATGCGACAATATGATATAACTGTAACAGTCGAAACCCGAAACGAAATAATGGTTCCAGAAAAGGCTCCAATAGCCAACCTTTCCGCAGCGGGTGAACAATTCAAAATGATTACCAGCAATGGCCAGCACATTGAGTGCCACCAGAAACACGAGCACGATGGCTGCCACGAGTCTTTCCTCACATTTTATTCTGAATACTCCCAGCATTGGCTATCCTAATAAGAATTGTACATAAAGCGCCAAGTTCCAGACAAGCAGGAAAGCGGTGACGCCCGTCAGAGCCCAGCGCAGCCATTTGCTTCCGTAGGCCTTCAGGGCATAGCCAATGGCAATAGGAATGGCGAATGCCCAGTGGGCGGTCATGATGTAAACCTCGTTCAGGCCGAATCCGAGTCCCACATGCAGCAATAGGTCAAAGGCGAAATACGACATGACGAGCCACAAGAACCTGCTGCGCCATCCCTTGATGATGCCCAATATGAACAATAACACGATGAGCGCCTCGACCACATAGTTCACCATCCACTGGTAGTAAATAATGACAGGACGACTGCGCAACGTGTCTTCCAGCAGATTCTGACGGTGCAACTGCAAACTTTCGCCAAACCAGTTCTCCACCATACTGTCCCAACGTGGCGTTGAGATATCGGTCCAGCGCATAAACTCGCCCTTGCTGATGGGCTTCCCGGCATGCATATTCCACGGTTTCTTGTGGTCGGAGCGGTATTTTGCCCACATCTTTCGATTCTGGTCAGCCTTGAACACCGAATCGAGTTTAGCTTTGTCCTTGATACCCGTAGAGTCAGCCAAAGCCTGATAGTCACGGGCCTTCTTCTCGGCGTTCTGTTTAGCCTTGAGCTCGTTGCGCGCTTTCTCTTTCGGCCAGACATACACTTTATACTCCCAACGGGCGAAAAGCCAGATGAGTAATGAGGGAATGATGACCGCAAAGGCAAGATACTTGGGTCGGAAAAAGCGTTTTCCATTGACAAACAGTCCTGATAGGAAGATCTTCACGCCATTGTTAAGCGATATGCCCGCAGTTAAGACAAACAAGATGATGGTCTGCCAAATACCCATCTGCCGTTTCTCCATTATCTTACGTCCCGACAACCAAAGTGCCAACAACAGCATGGCCATCGACATGATGAAATGGTCGGGCACTGATGAGGAAATCATCACATATGCAAACGAGAAGCAGAAGAACGACAACAGCGACGCGTCCCGATTTGAGACGCCGACCACATCGCGACAGATACGGCGAAGGAAAATGAACGAGTAGAAACCGCTTAACACCAACATCAGCCCCACGATGAATACTGCACAGTTGATTCCCGTCAGCCACATCAGGCCTTGGTTGAGCAAATAAGGAATGAACATGAAGAACGCCAGCAGTGGATGGCGGTAGACATTGTATTTGGCCGACCACTCGCTCACCACATCGTAGGTTATGGGATCAAAACCCGAAATGTAGAAATTCTTCACGAACACGCCCCAATAACTGTCGCGCAAAGGTGTAAAGAAATCGTAATAACGCGCTATGACCATAGCATTCAGAGCCACCAGCAATAGCAACACGGCCACTGCAGCCCAACGCTCCTCGCGTCTGATTCCGAATACTTCTCTCATTTTTCTCATCATTTTCTCTTTAAGAAGAATCTAACCAACAAAAAATTCACAGGCACACAGATGCAGAACATAGGGATGGGAGCCCACTGCTTGCTCATACCCAACCAAAGGAACAGATTCAGAGTCACCATCTGCAGGAACCAGTTCACGGCATGCGACAATGCAAAACCAGCTCCTCGACGCGCATTGGCTTTTACGCGGAAAGTGTAGTGTGTAGATGCCAGGAAGTTGAACAGGAAACTGACAAGATAGCCAATCGTCATCGACAAGGTTGGATTCAGCCAATGGATGAGCACCCAGTAGACGCCATATTGGATGAGCGTGGCCAGCACACCCACAACGCCAAAGCGGAACACCTCGCCCAGTTGCTCGCGTCTGTGGTCATCTAAACGGTTTGTAATGTGCTTCATCGGCATCGTCCAACATCTCTTTGTCGCCCCGGCTGTCACCAAAAGCAATCAGTTC
Source organism: Prevotella sp. (assembly GCA_016291595.1). Lineage (GTDB taxonomy): Bacteria > Bacteroidota > Bacteroidia > Bacteroidales > Bacteroidaceae > Prevotella. Next base: position 12,780 of record JAEEXN010000048.1, on the reverse strand, counting down.
GTATTCGTTTCTGTCAGGATAACGCTCACGGATGCGGCGCACTTTCTCCTCCCCATAGCAGTTTTTCGTAAGGAAACGGCCTGTCAGCCGCCCGTCAGCCACCTCGACTTGTGTGCCCAACACTTCCACATCGCCACTAAAGAAAGGGCGTACCCAGTTGTCTATGCTCGCACTCACCACCAGCACCCGTGCTCCCTCCAGCAAAGCGTGTTGCATCATCTTTACACCATCAGGCCTCAACAGTTGTTGGTTATCCCCAGCAAAACGCCGGCACAGCCTGTCGAAGTCATCAATGCTCATACCTTTGAAGAAGTAGCTGAACACTTGCTGCTTAGCGCGCCAGTTGGGATAGAGTCCCAGTTTCATCAGCACCAATTGAGGCACATAGCGCAAGAATCCCAGCAAGAAATGCGTGTTTCCTTTTGCATATTTTATAAACGCCAACAGCGTGTCGCGCACCGTTAACGTCCCGTCGAAGTCAAAGGCGTAAATCTTACAACACATAAATCATAATCAGGAACGACAAGGCCCACAACAGAACGTCTATCTGTATGAACCGGTCGCGCAGCATAATCTTCGTCGGGTCACCACTCCGCTTATCCACCACGGTGAGCTGAATGTAACGCAGCAAGCCCAACAGCACGAATACGGTGGTCAGATACAGATAGGATGTACGCAACTGGGCAATAACCTCGGGCGATACCGTATACATGATATAGCACACCAATGTTACTGAAGCTGTGATGGTGATGGCCTGGTCGATGAATGCCAGATTGTAGCGGATAGTATTCTTACGCGGAGCCTCTCCCGTGTCATTCATGCGGATGACATCATCGCGCCGCTTACCGAACGACATGAACAGCGTAATGAGGAAGGTCATCAGCACAATCCAGCGGCTCAGCACAATACCCGTTGCAAAACCGCCAGCCAGCAGTCGCAGCACAAAGCCAAAGGCAATGATGCAGACATCCACGATGGCATGCTGCTTCAACTCAGCACAATAAGCCAGATTAAGGATATAGTAGCCCAACACTACCAGTAGCACCTTCCAAAAATGCTCTTGCAAGAGTAAGAGGGCACCTATCGAGAGTACCAGCATCAATATCATCAGACCGTATGCCTGCGGCATGGTGATGGCACCCGAAGCAAGTGGTCTGCTGCACTTCACGGGATGCCGGCGGTCAGCCTCCACGTCGATAATATCGTTGAAACAATAGACCGACGACGCAATGAGCGAGAAAGCCACGAAGGTGACCAATCCCGCATAGAGGCATGGCATGTCCATCAGGTGTCCGCTAAAGAAGATGGGCACCAGCACGAACACATTCTTGAGCCACTGTTTGGGCCGTATCAGTCGCAGTAAATCTTTCATTTTCTTTCCGGCTGTCAATCCACAATAACCATTATCTTGCAAAGATAAACTTTTTTCTCAACACGCCAAAGCGAACAGCAAAAAAAATGCGATTCCCCAGGCGCAAGGCTACCTAACGCTTTTTCCACAATGCCGAGGTCAGCTTATATAACAGCCACGCCAGCGGCAGACTGATGACGAACGTCAGAAGAGCCGTAGGCCAATAGCCCAGTTTGTAGGGCGTAATCTTGTACATCACGAACTGCACGTGTATCAGGTAGAACTCAAGGCTTATCATTCCGACGAACCTCAGGCCGCGGTTCACCCACGCAGGCACCCGGCTGAACAACTCGCTGAGCAGCAGCGTGCCGCTGATGGTCAGCGGAATGTACACCCAGCGTTCGATGGTCAGCGGGAAACGGCCGTGCAGTTGTTGCTCCAAGTAAACACACGTTCCCAGCGTCATGGCAAAGGCCAGAGCCACCAGCCACCACGCTGTTCCGTCAACGATCTTCTTTTCCCTCACCCATTGGCCCACATTGATTCCGATGAAGAAAATAGGCACACGGCTCCAGAAAATCTCCAGGTGTCCCACGGATCCATGGATGGGTCGCATCCATTGCACCATCACGCACCACACCAGCATCAACACGGGCAGCCAGCGGTAGACGGGATGACGGCGGATCAGTTCCATGTAGAACGGGGCGAAGCAATAGAGCATCATGGCGGCAGGAACATACCAGAACGTCAGGTCGTCCACGCGCCAGAAGCTCCAGTTGAAGGTGATGTTGGCAATCAGGTCGGGCACATTGCGGCTGTATCCCCTGCCTTGCAGATAGCACGGAATATAGTAGGCGCAGGCTATCAGCAGCCATGCCGGATAGACCCGCTTATACCGGTTCGTGAAGAAATGCGTCAAGGCGCCCTTCATGCTGACTGCCAGCGACTCCCGCTGCTTGATCCATGAGAACCAAAGCCCTACTCCACTCAGAAAGAGGAACATGTCGACACCCACATTGCCGCATCGCCGTAACCCGAAGAAAGGATCGTGACGCGCCAATGGGATGTGGAAGAGCAACACAAACAACATGGCTGCTCCCATCAACTCACCGCGATACCGGCTGATATTCTCCCATTTCATGTCTTTCATATGTATTCTGTATTATCTCGGTAACCTTTCTTACTTCGGATTAGGAATTCTGTCCATCAGCAGTTTAAATACCCACGCCACACAAATCGACGAGACAACGTAAAGCAGCAGACCGGCATACACGTCTCCCCAGTTCGACATGGGGATGAAAATCTTGCGCAGGATAGGATGACACACAAACAGGGCGGCAGAGATTGAGCCCAGCCACTCCAGCCGTTTATTCACCACAACGGGCAGTATCTTCACCAGTCCGATGGAAGCGGTTATCACAAACACCGGCACAAAGAACCACGCCTGATAGTTCAGGCTGAGCACTACCACCAGCGCTGTGGAAACCAGCATGAGCAGCACATTTCGCGTTGTAGTCAGCAGCAAGGTGTTGCTCGCGAGTCGCCCCGCCAGCAGTCCCATACCAAAGGGCAGCATACCGCCGATAAAGTTGTAGCGCAGCCGGTTCAGAGTGTCACCCGTCGGGTCGCAGCCCATCTGCAACAGCCAGCAAACGACGATGAGTCCCACGGTCAGCGCCCAATGACGACGGTAGAGCACCAGCCGGTAGATGATATACAACTGCATCATCAGCCCGAAAAACCAATACGGACCAGGCCAGATGATATGGTCGGGATCGGGCAGCACGTTGTTGAACATCAGCAACTGGGCAATGATGTCGAGCACCTGATAATGATGTCTGCCGGGGGTTATCATGTCCACCATCGTGAAAGCCACAAATCCGACAATCATCATCTTGAACAGTTTCAGGTAATGGCAGCGCAGGAACGAGAACGAGCCTGTTAGATACGACCACTTCCCTTCCTGCGGACCTTCTTGCGCGGTCTTTCCAACGCCGCGCGTGCTGTTCTCATACTTCAGCACCAGTCCGTAACCGCTGAGGAACAAGAACACGGGCACTCCATAGTGGCCGAAGAACGACAGCAGATGGAGCAGCAGGTTCCCGTCGGGATGAGCCAGCACCGATAGCATTCCATCGCTGTTGCCCACATTAAACGTATACTCGTTCTCCCTGACAATGCCTTTCAGCCAGTGACAATAGTTATGCAGGAAAATACCTAAGATGGCGATTCCCCTCAATGCCGAGCACTCAGCCCGCGACAGTATCTGTTTTCTTTCACTCATCAGTTGTTAACTATTAACTGTTAACTGTTCATTTCCCCACGGGCGGCGTCAGCTTGTCATAGTCCGCCGTGTTCTTCAGCACCCTGGGGCGCTTCTCGTCATACTCGTCGCACAACACATTATACGCCCCCTGGTAGTCCTTGCTATGGATGCCCGCCAGATAGAGCAGCATGTGGGGCAGCGCGTCGATCATCAGACGCCGGCTGCGGGCCTGCACAATCTGCTTGTACAGTTCCGGATGGCTCACGGCGAACGAGTGGGAGCAGTAGACCCAGAATGGAATCTCGAACTCATAGTGCGCCAGGTCGTAGTCGATGGCTGCCGTATGACTGCGGCAGATAAATCCCCGCTTGCCCTCATACACCTCCTCGCCGTGGTCGGGCATATAGATCACCACCGCATCCTTGTCCTCAAAGCGGCGGATAATCTGGTCCACCACCGAGTCGTTGTACAATGTGGCATTATCGTAGTCAGCCAGGATCTTACGCTGCTTCAGGGTCAGCTCCGGCCGTTTCTCCTCATAGTCCTCGGCACGGAATTTCTTCTTTTTGTTCGGGCAGCGTACACGGTAGTTCACGTGCTGTCCCAACAGGTGGAAGATAGTCAGGTTATGCTCGCCCTGGCGAGCCTTCAGCCGCTCATAGTCGGCAATCAGATCCTCGTCGAAGACGTGCAGTTTCTCGTTCCTCTCGTCAAACTGCGACTTGCTCAGCACCGGATTATTCAGGAAGAACCCGCCGCTGAAGTCGTAGACCGCCTCCTTGGCCTTCGGCAGGAACTGGTTCGTGATGAACGTCACGTGGTAGCCTGCCTTCCTGAACAGCTGCGGGAACAGGGGATAGTCACACCACTCTCCTTCCTGCCCTACCACATGCATCGAGAACACATTCTTGAACACGAAACTGGTCAGGTTCCAGGGTGCCACCACGTCGGTATATTTCACCAGCAGCCCGCTGCGCTCACGCTCTGCCTGCCGGGGGGTTGTCGGCATGAAATAGCCATACTGTTGCGAGTGGTGCCTGCCGAAGCTCTCGCCGATAATCAGCACGATGTTCGGCGTCGTATACGAGCAGCTGTCCACAACCACCTTGTCTGCCGCAGCCACCAGCTTCCCTATCTGTTGGGCAGCCAACTGGTTGGCCCTGATGCTGAATGCCAGACGGTAGGGCGGCGCATACTGTCTGCCACAATCGGCCTTCGTCAGTTCGTGTTCCACCTTCCCCACCGTGTCGAGCGTCATCAGCCGCCACAGTGCCGTCTTGTTCTGCCATGAGGAGACAGCTGACCAAACCAGCAAGGCGGCGAGCACCAGCGAGGAGGCTAATCTAAGAACTCCCGTTGACAGGTTACCACTCGAGTCTCCCCGTGAGGGCTGCTTCAAGCGCGCCAGATAGTCCTGTCTGCGACCGTGAGTCTTCCACCATTTCGTATGTCCTACAATGGCCACCAAGATATGCACCAGCATAATCAGCAGCAACCATCCCACCTTGCTGAACACCACGTCGGCACTCAGCAGCGATGCGAAAAACTCACTCGTCTCACGGGCGTTCGTCTCGCCCACCAGCATCAGCATACTGGGATTGAGCACCGAACCGAACTTCACAAAGCAATACACGTCGGCAAGCGAAACAACGTAGAAAAACACCGTCAGCAGTCGACGCACCCACTTGCTCACCTTACGGGGCAACAGGGCCAGCAACAGACAAATCACGTATAGGTCGAAGAACAGCTCCAGCCATACGTTCCCATACAGTTTTTCCCAAGGATGCAGCTCTATCCATGCACATGCCACACCCAGCACATACATGAACAGGAAAAACACCCAGTTGCGCCTCACAGGCTCTGCCACAAGCCTCAGCAACCTACCTATCACTTGCCATACTTTCATATTCAGAGGACAAAAATACTAATTTTCTGAATAAGTGAGAAAGAAACCCGCTTGTTTCTTTCCTCGAGCGTGAAGAAATCATCTTTATTTTTGATGAAATGAGAAAAATAGTTAACAGTTAACAGTGATTAGTGAATAGAAGCCTCCCAACCCTTAACTGCTCACTTTTAACTATTAACTGAAAACTACTTCTTAAACGGATCCCCCTGCGGGTCTCTGCTCACGACCCATCGGAAGGCGTTGACGAAGAGCAGTTGTTGTGTTGCATCGATGAAACCCTCGTCACCATGTCCCATGTTCAGGTATATCATCCGGTATTTCTTGTTCGTCCACACGATGGGGAAGTCGCCGAACTTCACCACGTCCTTCAACCCGAAGGGATACATCTTAGGCGAGATGCTCACCAGCACCTCCACATCCTTGTTCTTCCGGGGAGAGGGTTGCCACTGATAGAACTCGCTGGGCGGGACGACAAACTGACTGGGTAGAGATACGGTCACGGGATGATCCGCCCGTTCACATTCCACCAATGCCGGCTGTGGGGGCCAGTTGTTGCAATAGAACTGTCCGCATCCCAGAAACTCGTTCAGCCAGGGCCAGTGGGTGTCGCGGTCGTTGTAGGCCGAGGCGTGGAACCCCATCCATCCGCCGCCGTTCTCCATGTATCGCTCAAATGCGTCCCTCTGCGCCTTGCCACCTGGGGCGGCATTCAGACACACGAGAACGCTATATTCTCTCAACCGCTCGTAGGGGTATTCCTCCAGCGATGCCGTCACGTCCATCGTCCATCCCTCCCCATAGGTGAGCTTATGGAAAAACTCGATTGCCTGCTTGTCGAACTGCACATGTGCCTCCTCGGCTCCTGGCTGCCAGAACAGCAACGCCTTGAATCGGGGAGCACGCGCATAATTGGCGGCATATTCCCCTTCCTGCTGAGCATGGGCGGCGATGCCGACCACAACTACTAATAACAATACTATCACTTTTCTCATATCAATCAATTCTACTAAGGAGTTCAAGGAGTCAGGGAGTTCAAGGAGTTACACGACGATAGTCTTGTGTGACGTGAATCCCATTCTTTGCATTATTCCCATTCATCCCATCTATCCCATCATTATACTTTAAGCCTTAAATCTTTCACCGGCAGCTCTGCTGACTCACTTCTCTTCCAGCGTCCATCGCAGGGCATTCTCGAGCAAATGGACGAACACGGGATTGTCGAACAGCCGATCGCTGTGGCCGAACTGGAAGTACACGTTCCTTGCTCCTGTCCACGGGTTTGTCCACACCACCGGATGGTCGCCCATCTTGATGCCGGTGCTGACGGTATAGCTGTCCTCGTCGACATGCGCCAACACGTGCACGTTCCGTCGCGGGTTCGTGTTGTACGTGTACCACTCGTCGTCCTCGATGATGAACGTCTCGGGGACGCCGCTCATCACCGGATGCAGGCGGTCCTCCACCACCACCTTGCCGTCACACCGCTCCTCGATATAGTTTTCAAACCGAATGCCGCCCATGAAGTCCGAGAACCATTCCCACATCCCGAACCCGTCAAACTCACCGAGAAGTGTGGCATGGTGAAAGCCGATATAGTTTCCGATGCTACGGTCGATATACTGCTGGAAGTCCCATTGTGCGTCCTCGCTCCACGCATAGGGCGGATGGTTCAGCTGCAGCACCAGATGGTAGCCGCCGAGCTGGTCTTTCGCCAGTTTCTTGGCGGAGCTAACCACGTCCAGCTGCATGTTCAGCCTCTCCTTGTTGTCCTCCAGCCACCGCAGTCCACGGGCGGTGAACGGCTCATGCAGTCCTCCCCTCTCTGCCAGTACGAGCACCTTGCGTGGCGGCAGCGTGGCCTTCCTGCTCTTCATGAGCGAGAGGTAGAGCGTCATGCGCTCGTCGCCCTGACTGTTGTCGCTCGCATAGTCCCAGTACATTCCTCCTCTCAAATGGCGGTCGAGCACATACTGGCATTTGGCAGCCAGCGAGCGGCAGTTCTCGTAGCCTCTCACCAGCTCTCCTTTTGGGTTCACGATATACGGCACCTTGCCCGTGTCGTCCCATCTCTTCTCGTATCCTCTGGGCAGGATGCCTCTCCTATCGTACAGTTTCAGTCCGATGTCGTTGCGTCGTCCGCGCCCGTAGAAAGGCATTCCCAGCACCAGTTTCGCGGCAGGCACCCCTGCCCTTAAATGCGCGTCAACCGCCGATGATACCGTCTTACCGCCAGAGACAGGCGAGGGGAAAAGTGCGGCATGGTGTTTCGGCGCATCAGCCATGTCGTAGGCCATCACGTTCACGAAGTCCAGGTATCCTATGCAGGCGCGGAAGTCGATATACCTCGCGTCGCATACCGTAGCGGCCGTCAGCAGTTTCTTGTTGCCCAACTTCTTCCGCAGGTCGCGCATCAGCAGCGTGAAGTTTGCCGTGTCGTCGGGCGACGATGAGATGCCGGCAGACGACTGTGTTGGATATTCCCAGTCGATGTCTATGCCGTCGAGGCCGTAGTCGCTCACGATACGGGCACAGTCGCCCACGAATGCGGCGCGATTCTTCTCCGTGGCAGCCATCTCGCTGAACCGTCCGCTCCCCCATCCGCCTATGCTCAGCATCACCTTCAGCGCCGGGTTCTTGCTTTTCAGTCCTACAATCCGTCGCAGCCGCTCCGGGTTGTCGATTCTCACCCCGTCGAACGAGTCGTTCACATGCCCGAAGGCATAGTTGATATGCGTCATCACGGTGGGATCGGGCATCTCCTCCGTCCACGATGTCACGTACGCCACCACCACCAGGTCCTCCTGGACCGGCTTTTGTGCCGATGCCGTTAGCAACATAAGGAGCGCAACGAGTAGACAGATGTAATGACTGGTTTTCATATTTGTTTGGTCTTTATGGGCTTTATTCACAACTTGTTGCAAAGTTACTAAAAAACGAGAGCAGAACAAAACAAGTCCACTTGTTTTTTATGTCGAGAGCATTGTAAGTTCGTCACGAAGTGACAAAGTTACTAAAAAACGAGAGCAGGACAAAACAAGTCCACTTGTTTTTTATGCCGAGAGCATTGTAAGTTCGTCACGAAGTGACAAAGTTACTAAAAAAACGAGGGCAGAACAAAAAAGTCCACTTGTTTTTTATGCTGAGTGCATTGTAAGTTCTGTTCCACTATCGTTTTTAGAATCATTTATGTTATAGGTGCTTTATAAGTAGTTTTACTCTTCCTGCATTCGGCTCTGCTCAATCGCCATCAGATTCATCTGCTGACAGCCAGGCCCAGCTGCGTCAGCTCAAGGCAGGGATCATCTCTGCTACCATACACATAGCCGAACAGCAGCCTGCGCCCTTCTACCGTCATATTAACCATATAGATGCCACGACGCGTATAGTCATGTCCCACAATGCGGCGTTTCATCGAAGTTTTTTTCTCACCCGCAAACGCTTTCCGTTTTTCATAGCTCTCTTTATCCATAGCCCGCAAAGGTACTAAGAATAACATAACCATGAAAACATCCATCACAAGAAGTGCATAAAAAAAAACTATTTAATTTGGCTTTTATATTGCGTTCGGGCACGCGCCGGAAGTTACTCTACGGCGCCCGAGGGCGCTGCGAGAAGCGTACAGTTAACAGTTAATAGTTGCAGGAATTATAAGGAGTCACAAGAAATTAGTTAGGGTGGCTCCATCGGGCGTTTCTCGGGCGTTTCTCGTGCTTTTCACCGGTGATTATCAAGGAGGGCCACCGCACTTTTCGGGAACTTTCTCTTGCTAACTTGTTGATTTGCAAAATTTTATCTTTTATTGTCTTAGCCTGAAATAGGTTGACTCCTGCCAAGCCTCTTAAGAGTTAAAAAGAGTTATGAGAAAAGGTCAACGTTTTGCACGCGCTTTCAAGCGTGCAGTCGCAGTGGAATACCTGCAAAGTGGTGAGGAGCGTAAGGTGATTGCCCTGAAATATGGTCTACCTAACGTCCAAACTATCAGTAATTGGGTAAGTTTATACCTAACTCCGCACGAAATTGAAACAAAATGTGTAGATTTGCCACGGATTAACGTGAATGCAGTAGAGATGGCAAACGTAGAAAAGAAAGATTCCGAGGTGCCCGTCGAGAGTCAGCAGGCCGTTATAGAGCAGCTCCAGAAGCAACTTCAGAAACTGGAGAGGCAGCTTCAGTTCGAGAAGGACCGCAACTATGCACTGAACACGCTGATAGACATTGCCGAGGAACAGGGTATCCGGATAAGAAAAAAATCTGGGGTCAAGCGGTAGAACGCCTTTGTGAGAAGAAAGACTATACTGTCAAGTACTCTTGCAGCCTGCTTGACCACACGAAACAGGCGTATTATCAGAAGCAGAAGCGCGACCGGGACTACCTGTTGCGTGTGATGCGTATCGTTGATGCCGTCAGGGTAATCCGCGACCAGGACCCCGGCATCGGCTACTACAAGCTGTGGCTTATGATGAACCGTATGTTCCAGTGCGGCTGGGTGCCGGGCAGAGACTCGTTCCTGAGGCTGCTGCGCGACTTCCATCTGATGCAGAAGCGTCCCAAGCCACGCTGTACGACGAACTCGAACCACCGCTACCGCAGGTACAAGAACCTTATCCGCGGTTTCGTTCCCACCCGTCCGAACCAGCTCTGGGTCAGTGACATTACATACATTGATCTGGTGGACGACTGCTGTTACCTGCATCTGGTGACGGATGCATACTCGCACAAGATTGTGGGCTGGTGCCTGTCCGCGACACTGGAGGCCGAGTACACCTTGCAGGCCCTGCGTATGGCTACAGGCCAGGCTACGGCCGATGAGCTGCAGGGACTCATCCACCACTCTGACCGGGGCGTACAGTACTGCTGCAACGCCTATACGGACGAGCTGAAGAAGTATGGTATAAGAATCAGCATGACGGAGGACTACAAGCCCACGGACAATGCCATGGCAGAGCGTGTGAACGGCATCCTCAAGACTGAGGTCGTCTACCGTGAACGCCGCTTCAAGACGTACGGGGATGCGCTGGAGCGCATATCCGGCTTTATCCTCTTCTATAATGATACCCGTCCGCACTACAGCATCGGCATGAAGACACCCTCAGAGGTACATACCCAGACAGGCCCGCAGAAAGTGATGTGGAAGTCCGCCGGAGAGCTCTCGGGGGCTGTCTGCCCCCTGCCGCAGGGCACCCCCTGAGTGTTTTTCATGGTGTGGGCTTCGCCACCGCGGGTCAACGAATCCAGTACGAAGTCATATATCTCAGTTGAAAAGGTCAACGTTTCCAGTACAAAGTCCACAAAACCGGGAAAAGGGACAACAAAAGCAGGAAAGCAGACAACCTGATCAGAGAGATAAGTCAACAGAATCAGTACAATAAACAGTAATTAACAAAACAGCAACAAATCAAGGCTCAGAGAGAGTCAACATTATACAGGGAAAGACAGAGTTATAACATCCCGAAATCCCGAAATCCCGAAAAGTGCATATAATTTTGATATTTTGTTTTGACATTAGAATTTATTTATATTATATATTATAATATATAATATAAATAAAATATTTCTTATTCATTGAATTTGAAAAAGCTATTTCGGGATTTCGGGATTTCGGGATTTCGGGAGTCTCGCCTGTCCCTACTGGAAAGGTTGACCCGTCAGCCTGAGAAGAGTTGACTACATTCCTAATGCAGTTGACTCTTTTCCTAAGAACGTTGACTTAATCCTTGCTGTGCCACAACGTTTTTTGTACAACTTTTGGGGTGCAGTTCAAAATACAGTAATTAGACGGAAATACTGTGCGAAGATAGATGATGGGATAAAAACCTTCGCAAAAAGAAGTATGATTGTTGCACAAAAGGGCTGAAATGTGCACGTTTTCCTTAAAAATGTGCATATTTGTATTCTTTTCTTTTGCCATCCGATAAAAAATATGTACTTTTGCACCGATTTTTCGAAAAATAGGAAAAGAGATAACACTTATTTATTGAAATACATATGAGTTTAAAGATTGTTGTACTTGCCAAGCAAGTACCCGACACAAGAAATGTGGGCAAGGATGCCATGACAGCCGAAGGAACGGTGAACCGCGCAGCCCTGCCCGCCATCTTCAATCCTGAAGATTTGAACGCCCTGGAGCAGGCCCTCCGCCTGAAGGAGCAGCATCCGGGCTCTACAGTAGGAATCCTCACGATGGGTCCTCCACGTGCGGGTGAGATTATCCGCCAGGGACTTTATCGTGGCGCAGATACAGGCTGGCTGCTCACCGACCGTCTGTTTGCCGGTGCCGACACGCTGGCTACGAGTTACGCGCTGGCTACCGCCATCAAGAAGATTGGTGATGTGGACATCGTGATTGGTGGCCGTCAGGCTATCGACGGTGATACGGCTCAGGTGGGCCCGCAGGTGGCTCAGAAACTGGGTCTGAACCAGGTGACTTACGCCGAGGAAGTGCTCAGCGTGGAGGATGGCAAGGCTACCATCAAGCGCGTCATCGACGGTGGTGTGGAGACCGTAGAGGCTCCCCTGCCCGTGGTGATTACCGTAAACGGAAGTGCTGCTCCCTGCCGTCCTCAGAACGCCAAGCTGGTGATGAAGTACAAGCGTGCCACCTGCCCGATGGAGCGTCCTGCCGAAGGTACGGCCTACGATAACCTTTATGAGGAGCGCCCTTATCTGACATTGAACCAGTGGAGCGTTGCCGATGTGGATGGCGATGTGCAGCAATGTGGTCTGAGTGGTTCGCCCACGAAGGTGAAGGCCATCAAGAACATCGTGTTCCAGGCTAAGGAGTCGAAGACTTTGACGGCTTCTGATGCTGATATCGAGGGAATGATCAAAGAATTGTTGGAAGAAAAAATCATTGGATAACGAGATATGGCTAATAACGTATTTGTATATTGCGAAATTGAAGGTACTCAGGTACAGGAAGTATCTCAGGAGTTGCTGACCAAGGGTCGCAAACTCGCCAATGAACTCAAGGTAGAGCTGCACGCTGTTGTAGCAGGTACAGACATCAAGGGCAAGGTTGAGGATCAGATTCTGCCTTACGGTGTCGATAAGCTGTTTGTTTTCGACGCTAAGGACCTGTTCCCTTACACCTCAGCTCCCCACACTGATATTCTGGTGAACCTCTTCAAGGAGGAGCAGCCTCAGATCTGCCTGATGGGTGCTACCGTCATCGGTCGTGACCTCGGTCCCCGTGTATCGTCATCTCTGACCTCTGGTCTGACTGCCGACTGCACAGAGCTGGAGATTGGCTCTTTCGGG
>JAEEXN010000047.1 GCA_016291595.1 Prevotella sp. | reverse complement strand
CTTTTGGCAGAGCTTTCCTTATAACGTCGCTGATTATCCAAAATGCTCTGAATACGCATCTGCAACTGCTCAGGATTATCACTTTCGCGAAGAACTTTCTCCAATGGCCTCAGCAGTTTTTCAGCCTCACGCCTCCGAAGAACCTCCACGCGCCTTTTATACAGGATAGCTACTAAGGTGGATAGGACTATCAGCATCAAAGACACAAACCACCAGCTCTTCCAAAAATAAGGCGTCACCCTGATATCTATACTAATTTCCTGTTCTTTCGACAGAAGGTCGGATGAGTATTTCACTTGTAAGGTATACTCACCAGCAGGCAGACGAGTAAAGCTCACCGAATGTCCGCCAGGTTCAAGTTGTATCCATTTTCCGTCAAATCCTTTCAACCGGTAACTGTATACTCCTTGTTTCTCATGCCCATAGTTCAATGCCGAAAACTCAATGACAAACGACTTATTACTCTCATGCAATCGAATTTTCCTGGCAATGCTGATGTCCTCGTCCAGCACGCTGCCGTCCACTCTCACGGGCTGATGGTCTACAAACAAACTGGTAAAACGCAGATGGCCTTGATAGTTATGAGGCGTATTTGTCTCCAACAACTCTGTCAGTCCTACATCTGTGGCCAGAAAGATTCTTCCGTCGGGGGTTGCCAATGTTGCATTCCAGTAGAACTGCGACGAGGCAAAGCCATCGGCATCGGTATAGTTGGTAAACATTTCCGTTGCCGGGTCAAACTCAGAGATTCCGTTTGTCGTTGCAATCCACAAATGGCCATTCTTGGATTCCACAATGCCTTTCACGGCATTGTTTGGCAACCCATCTTCCATGGTATAGCACTTCACCAACACCTTTCCCGCTTTATCAACGACTCGCTTGTAAAGCCCGTATCCATTGCTTCCCATCCAAATCGCGCCGTCACGTGTCTGGCAGAACGATATGATCTTCTCGATAATTCCACTTTCCGGATTATCCAGTTTGTGCTGCATGGCAGTCACTCTGAATGCCGAAGGTTTCGACGCAGAACGGGATTTCAAGTCTATCCGCCTTAAGCCTGTCAGGCAGCCAATCCACAGCATGTTATCCTTATCGATAAGCGACCCTATGCATCCTCTTACCTCACGACATCCTTCGTAAGGTTCTTCCAACAGCTTTGTCTTGAAGCTATAAAAGTAGATTCCTCCATTACTACCTATCCACAACCCTTCGTTGATAGCATCGTAGTTCAGTGTGCCTACAAAGCCTATCAGGTACCTGTACTCAGGCTGTACATCAAGCGGATACACCTGATCTGGATGATTCATGTCTATCACGCATACGCCTCCTCCCCATGTACCAATCCACAAAAAGCCACGGTTGTCAGCGTCTAATGCCGACACGGAATTATGTGTCAGCCCTGTGTTGGCAGTGGTGTAATGAACAAATGAGTTCCCGTCAGGCAACCGCCGGTTCAAGCCACCCTCAACAGTGCCCACCCAGAGTGTACCGTCGCTCTGTACATACATCGAGTTCACACAACCAGCAGACAAACTTGCCGGATTGGAATCATCATGAAGAAAGTTACGCAATGACAACTGACGGGGAATCATCCTCATGATACCCGCGTTGTCTGTTCCTATCCACAATAAACCGTGGTTGGCATACATGCAATGCACAAAATCACTATTCAGCGGATTGACCTGACTGCTTGTGTTCCATTTCATGAAGCCACCTCTACCATTATATATATGTATACCCAACAAGGTTCCAACAAGCAGTTCACCATTATTCCATTGTTCCAGACTTGTGATAAAGTTATGTGCCAAGTCGTTCAGACCGCTACCCTTTTGGAATATCTCTACCGTCTTATCCTTCAGATGATAACGAATCAAACCCACATTGGTGCCCACCCAAAGCTCATCGCCACGGCGCAACATGTCTGTTACATACTTCTGACCCACAGCCTCCGACAGGACCGTTGAAGCCTCGGTGCGCTCCAAATGCCCGTTTCTCATAGCATAACGGTAGACTCCGCCATCAACAGAAGCCCACAGGGTACCGTTTTCTTCCACATCATCTACTGCCACCGAAATGGGACGTATGCTATATGGTATCGTCTGCAGCTCAATGACCTCGCCATTCACATCAAATTGCAGACAACACACCTGCTTATTAGTCACCAGCCATATCTTACCTTCCTTGTCACAATAGGTATGCATACAAGGGGTTGACAATAGAGCACTCAACTGTTTCTGAAGTTTCACATTTCTAGTAAGATTCTTTGCCGAGGCCAAAGTCATCGTGTTCAAATCCAACACCTCAGTACATTCCTCCAACTCAATCCATAAACGGTGGAACTTATCCTCACACAGATTGTGGCACGAACTGCTGCGCAGTGAGCTGCCAGGAGTGCCCACGCCAAACTGCATCAAAGAATAGCCGTCATATCTGGAGAGGCCACCTACATCGGATGCAATCCAAACAAAACCAAAGCTGTCCTCAAAAATATCAGAGATAGAATTGCTCGGCAAGCCTGAGTGCATGTCGAGAAGCGACATGTTGTAGTCTTTTGTAACCGCATGATAATCCTGTGCAGTTACAATCAGTGCATGGAGCACTAATGCCATGAAGAGCAAGACACGCCGCATCATCAGTTATATGTGAGTTGAATGCCGAATAATTATTAGAACAACAGATACTTAAAACATAAGAGACCCGTGAGAGAGAAATGCCCTTGGCATCAACCCTACTTCAGCATGTCTGCTAACAGTATTTCCAACTGCTCAGCCGAGAGACGTAAATGGAAGTGTCCGCTAATTGCCACCGATATTTTTCCAGTCTCCTCAGAAACCACAATAGCCAAAGCATCGCTCTCCTGCGATACGCCCATTGCAGCCCTATGGCGCAATCCGAGTTCCTTCGGAATATCCAAGTCGTGGCTGACAGGCAAGATGCAGCCTGCGGCTTTAATACGCTTTTTCGAGATAATCATGGCTCCATCGTGCAATGGCGAGTTCTTGAAAAAGATATTCTCTATCAGCCGCTGATTGATCAGAGCGTCGATGCGGTCACCTGTCTCTACAATACTATCTAATGGTGTGTTCCTCTCAACAACGATGAGCGCACCTACTTTGTTCTTTGCCATACTCATGCAGGCCATCACAATGGGCATAATCGCCTCCTTGTCACGCTTTATGTCCTTGTCCTTGTGCGAGGAGAAAATGCTCATCAGATTCTTCACTTGCCGGTGGGTTCCCAACGTATAGAAGAATTTCCTGATTTCTTCCTGAAACAGCACAATGAGCGCAATCACTCCCACGCTCACCAACTTATCCATGATACTTCCCAACAGGCGCATCTCAAGAATCTGACTCACCAACAGCCAGACCACAATAAACACCAGTATGCCGCTGAAAACATTCAGGGAGCGCGAGTCTCTCATCACCCGGTAGATGTAGAAAAGCATCACTGCCACAAGCAATATATCAATGATGTCTTTCAGTCCGAATTCAAACATATAAAAGAGTGTTAAGTTTAAACAATTTGAAGAATCTTTTATTCTTTATAGGCTTTTCACCAGTCTGACAGCCTCGACTGCCTCTTTCACGTCATGCACACGCAATATAGAAGCACCTTTCATCAGCGCAACGGTATTGAGCACCGTCGTTCCGTTCAGACTCTCATCCGGCGAACCGCCCAGCAGTTTGTATATCATCGATTTTCGGGACACACCGACCAGAATGGGCAGTCCTAATTCTTTCAGTTTGTCCATCTCACCCAAAAGACGATAGTTCTGCTCCAACGTCTTCCCGAAACCGAAACCCGGGTCAAGAATGATGTCTTTCACACCCAATGCCTGCAGCTGATATACTTTGGCAGCTGTGGAAACCATCAGTTCTTTCAATGTTCCACGTACTGACATCAGCACGTAAGGCACCTGCAGACGGGCAACCATACGGAACATCGCTGGCACATCGCCCTTCTCCTCATCAAGCGAAATCGAGGATGTCGTTGCGATACTCTCTCCGCCCTCACTCACATCATTAATGATGTCGGCACCATATTCCTCCACTGCCATGCGCGCCACTTCCGGACGGAAAGTGTCGACCGACACGATAGCACCGCCCTGATATCTGCGCACGATATCCAGTCCGAAACGAAGGCGACGCATCTCTTCTTCTTCAGTTACCTGCTGGGCGCCAGGTCTTGTCGAGAAAGCACCCACGTCTATCATGGTCCCGCCTTCACTGACAATCTGTTCCACCCTGGCCGCTATCTCTGCCTCCGTCTGTTTCCTGCTGCCTGCATAGAACGAGTCGGGGGTGACGTTCAGAATGCCCATCACACGAGGGGTCGAGAGATCGACCAACTGGCCTTTTATTACTATATGATTATTCATTCTGCTGCAAAGATAATGATTTTTTCGCTTTACCGTGTCTAATCACTTCATTTTATTCTCGGCAAAGAGGAAAATAAACGCTTTGGCTAACCTAAAAGCCTGAGCTATGTTTAGGCATTACTGCAGGTACAATCAGGTATGTATTGAGGTACAGAAGGGCATCGTTTAGGGTACAAACAGACACAAATGGGAAGTCTATCACTCCAGTGAAAGGATCCTATCACTCCAGTGATAGCTTTCTCTCACTCCAGTGATAGGACTCTCTCACTGCAGTGATAGTTTTTAAAAAGTGTTAATTAGTATGTTTGAAAGCCTCCCTTCGAAACGGAAATTGTGAAGGAGAATACTTTGCAAAGATACGAAATAAATTCGTAATAATCTAAGGTTTTACTTTATTTTTCTCATGAACGGCCATACGGGGCAAATTGTATCTAGTTCCCAAAACTTTTTTCTGATGATGGCACAAATTACATAGTTTTTTTCTATCTTTGCATGAAAAAGAAACCGAATTATGGAAATCAAGCAATTATACAAGCTTTATCAGCAACATCCGTGTATCACAACCGACAGCCGCGACTGTCCGGAAGGAAGTATCTTTCTTGCGCTGAAAGGGGAATCGTTCGACGGCAACAAGTTTGCATTGGCAGCCTTGGAAAAAGGCTGTTCCTATGCCATCATCGACGATGCGGATGTGTTCAACGCCTCTGCACAACAACAGGAGATTGCCTCACGCCTCATTCTCGTCGACGACTGTCTGCAGACATTCAAGGATCTGGCCCGTGAGCACCGCCGCCAATTCAAAATACCCGTTATCGGCATCACTGGAACCAATGGCAAGACAACCACCAAGGAACTCATTGCCACTGTACTCCAAGAGAAGTATCGTGTGCTCTTCACCCAGGGCAACTTCAACAACGATGTTGGTGTACCTAAGACCTTGTTCCGCCTAACCAGCGAGCACGAGATTGCCGTCATCGAGATGGGAGCCAGTCATCCGGGCGACATCAAGACCCTTGTCGAGACTGCAGAACCCAACTGTGGACTGATCACGAATGTAGGACGCGCACATCTGCAGGGGTTTGGCAGTTTCGAGGGAGTAAAGCGCACCAAAGGCGAACTATACGATTTCCTGCGCCGTAAGATGGAGAAGAGCAGTTTTGAGGAAGGCATGATCTTCATCAATGCTGACGACGACGACCTCCGACAAATGGCCGACGAACGAGGACTCATCCTTCAGGCTGCCTACGGCACAGGTTCTTGCGACGATATTATCGTGAAAGGAAAGGTAGAGTCGTGCGCGCCCTTCCTCCATTTTAGCTGGTTCATCCATGACGAGGAGGAAGGCGACTCGGAACCGATGCTGGTCGAGACACACCTCATCGGAGCCTACAACATCTACAACATGCTTGCAGCCATTACTGTCGGCATGTATTTCGACCTCGACCCGGAACAGATCAACCATGCGCTAACCAATTATATTCCCAGTAACAACCGCTCTCAACTGACGGTCACCGACCACAATAAACTCATTGTTGATGCCTACAACGCTAATCCGTCGAGCATGCGCGTTGCCATCGACAACTTCCGACAAATGCAGGTCGGACCTAAGATGGCTATCCTGGGTGATATGCTCGAGCTTGGCGAGATGTCTGGAGAGGAACATCAACGTATTGCCGACATTCTTGGCGAATGCCTGTTCGATGACGTATGGCTTGTAGGCAACAATTTCGCCAATACGCAATCATCGTTCCGCAAATTCCACGACGTGGAAGAGGTGAAGGCTGCATTGCGCGAGAAACAGCCAGAGAACTATTATATTCTGATAAAAGGCAGCAACAGCACCCGTCTCTACCAATTGCCGGAAATACTGTAGATTTGCTTATAACTTACGAGGGTACATCCGCGTGGATGTACCCTCTTTTTTTCGTTATATAAAAAGAAATCCCGCTCAGACCTAAGTCTTTCGCGGGATCAAATGAAAGGAGGAGTGGTACCTCCAGGAATCGAACCGGGGACACACGGATTTTCAGTCCGATGCTCTACCAACTGAGCTAAGGCACCATAAATCTTTCGTTTTGCGGGTGCAAAGGTACGCTTTTTAATTGATAATAAGCCCTCAGTAAATGACAATTATTACGCAATTAAAAATTTTTAACACATCGGAACGTTAAAATATCAATTATCAATTGCCTATTACCAATAAAAATATTACCTTTGCACTCGCTTTCAAATAGCATTCGGGATGTAGCGCAGTTGGTAGCGCACTACGTTCGGGACGTAGGGGTCGGGCGTTCGAGTCGCCTCATCCCGACCAATCAAAGAAAAGATGAAGGGGACAAAGGACATATAGTCTGGCGCATTCTCTATCAGATTTTCAAAACAGAAGAACTAACAAAGAGGAGAGGTTTGGGAGATTAATTCCTTACCTCTTCTTGCTTATATGAAAAACAGCCCATGAAGAAGATTATTGTTTTACTGCTCCTCATCTGCAGTCTTCCATTCCATCTACCTACATGTATGTCGTGCACATCTGTCATCATCTCTGGCAAGGCAACACCCGACGGACGCCCTATTCTGTTTAAGCACCGCGATGCCATGTCGGGCATGCGCAACTTGCCCATGGTCTTCCAAGGCGAGCGATACCGCTATCTGGCTCTTGTCAATGCCTCCGACCTTGGACAGAAAAGCGCCTGGGGCGGGCACAATGAGGCGGGATTTGCCATCATCAACACGGCTGCTTACAACCTCAACGGCCCAGAGGGTATTGATTCCAACGGCGACGGAGCCCTGATGAAGCGCGCTCTTGAGGTATGTGCCACGCTGAAAGACTTCGAGACACTGCTCGACACGCTGCCTAAGCCCATGGACCTGAACTCCAACTTCGGAGTGATGGACGCTCAGGGTGGATGCGCCTATTACGAGACCAACAATTATAAATATGTGAAGTTCGACGTTAACGACCCCGTAGTGGCACCCCGAGGATACCTCATGCGCACAAACTTTGGCACAACGGGAGCTGAGAACTTGCGCACAGGAGCTGAGCGCTATGCCGCCATTACCGCTTTCATGGAAGATGCAGAGAAGAGAGGTAACATCCGTTACGACTACCTGCTCACACAGATACCCCGAAACCTTACACACGGGCTCACCCACATCAACCTCTACGACTGGATGCCCGACACAGCAGACGAGCCGCAAATGTTTCCTTTCCGCGACTTTATTCCGCGCTACACATCTACGGCAGTCATGCTTTTTCAGGGTGTTCTACCCGGAGAGCCCGCTGCCAACACCCTCTGCTGGACCATTGCCGGCTATCCACTGACAGCCGTTGCCATGCCATTGGCACTCCTGCCCACAGGTAAACTACCCGCTGTACAGAAGCCCACAGACAATAACTGTTCGTGGCTTTGCAACAAGAGTCTGGAACTGAAAAACCGCCTGTTCTGCGTCACCGAGGGCAACGGCAACGACTACATCAACCTTGCCGCACTCATCAACAAACAGAATACAGGCCTTTTGCAGCAGATCCTGCCCATCGAACAAGTGGTAATGGTGCACGCGAGCGAGGCTGTTGCCACCTTGCGCACGAAGAAAAAAGGCTGGGAGGCGATGGAAAAATTCTATGACTGGCTTGACGAGTATCTGATGAGTCAATACGGAAATCTATAAGGCAGACCTGTTACCACAGGGAAAAAACTTTCCCCGCATCTATACCCAGGTCGCATTCCTCGAGAATGATTGACTATTTTCACGGTAATCAACAGCATTAAAGTCATACCGTCTGGGAGCAAATCACACATTGCTCCCATTTTTTCTGTCTATTAGTTCATAGGTATGGATACCCAGGTTGCGTTATTCTTGAAAACCAAAGTTCAGAACTAATACTCAATATAAGGCTGGAGTCGTTGGATAGCTTGCGGAGGAAAGTCTTTCAGAAGCCTCAACTCGTCAAGGTTCTTAATGGTTCCCTTGAGGCGACGATAGTCTTGAATGGCGCGCGCCTGAAAGAAACTAATATACGGATGTTGCTTGAGTTCGTTGAGGGTTGCTTTGTTGATATTGATTTTGCGCAACTTCGCATCGGGGATAACAAAATAGGACAGCGACGACTCGGGAAAGTTTTCTATCTCTAACAACTGATGGACATCATAGAATCCACCCAAGCGGCTGCGATAATCGACAATCTTACGGGCGAAATAGGAGCCAATGCCAGGCACTTTCTTCAGCATGCTCGTGTCAGCGGTGTTGACAGCCATACGCTCCGTAGGTTTGATCTTCACAGGTGATAAGATGGTATCTCGCTCACATGCCGGCTCAGAAGGATAGAGGGTGGAAGCGGATTGATAGTCGTCGGAAATGCGGATATAGGGTTCGAGTTCACGATACTGTTTACGGGTAAGGCCGTATAAGCGGGCAAAATCGCTGGGCTTACGGTATACTCCGCCGGCAGCCCTATACTTATATATATTGCGTACCTGCCACTCCTGCAGGCCCAATCCCATCAACACGTTACTGTCGGCAGTATTCGGGTCGAAGGGAACAAGTTGCTTATGAGCGGGGTGAGGTAGAGCGTAGTCGTGATGATTGCGGGGATAACGGAAGTTCTGCCGTTGATAGCGTTGTTCCACCTGTCGCACCATAGCCAAAGAGTCGGCCTCAGAGAGGGGCGTATGGCTATTATTGTTACCCAACAATAGGAAAAGCAACAACGCAACGGCCATCACCACGAGGGAAAACAACAAAAGCTGACGGTCGGACTTGGTAAAGTAAAATAGATCTCGTAGTCGCATCGGAATAATAGGAAACTATAAACGACGAACTCTTTTTATATCAATTATTATTTTTATCAAATGACTCCCAGCTGATGGAGGAACACCATGAAGATGCAGATGGGACAAATGAATCTCACGGAAAAGAGGTAGGCTCGATAAAAGGTAGCGTGGAGAGTACCATCATTGGTATACTCGCTGTGAACAATATGTTGTGGAACGAACCAGCCCACGAACAGACAGGTAAGGAAGGCGCCCAGTGGAAGCATATATTGGGCTGTCAACTTATCGCAGAACTCAAGAACACCAAGCCCCATTACGCGAAGACCCGGACAGGCTCCCATAGACAGGGAACAGAAGACGGCGATGATGCTGCACACGAATGTGAGCACCCAGGCAGCCCGTTTGCGGGGTGCGTGCAATTCCTCATGGAAGAATGCCGTACCTATCTCGTGCATGGAGATGGTAGAGGTGAGGGCGGCGAACACAAGAAGCGCATAGAACATGACAGAGATGACATAGCCGATGACTGGCATAGACGAAAAGGCCTGTTGGAACACATTGGGCAGGGTAATGAAAATGAGCGACGGACCAGCATCGGGAGTCACGCCAACAGAGAAAGCGGCAGGGAAAATCATCAGTCCCGAAAGGATGGCTATCATGGTGTCGAGCAGCGCAATCTGAACCGCAGAACGGCCGAGATGGGTCTGACGGCTGAAATAAGAGGCATAGGTACAGAGGCAAGCCGTACCTAAACTGAGTGAGAAAAACGCTTGTCCGAGTGCCTCAAGGAGCACACTGCCGCTAAGTTTCGAGAAGTCAGGCTTCAACAAGAACTCCACTCCTTTCATCGCGCCTGGCAACATGCACGACGCAATAACGATGATTACCAATAAAAGCAACAAAATGGGCATCAGCAACTTCGAGGCCCGCTCAATACCGTTTCGGATGCCACGAACCACGACAAAATGGGTCAATAGAATGAAAGCAACGGCCCCAAGACAGGGTTTCAGCGGGTCACTGGAGAATTCGACGAAATAGCTGGCAACATAATCAGCATCCCCTTGCAAATGACCCGTGAGTGAAGCAAACAGGTATTGCAGGCACCAACCGGCTACAACGGCATAGAATCCGAGGATGATGGTAGACGTGAGAATACCCAAATAGCCCACAATGCGCCAGCCACGTACCTTCGTCAGACTGCCATATGCACGGGCTGCGTTAGCAGAACCATGACGGCCCACAATGAACTCGCTGATAATGCCCGGGATACCTAACAGAAAAATGCAGACGAGATAGACCATCAGGAATGCCGCTCCGCCATTATGACCAGTCATATAGGGGAATCGCCAGATGTTGCCCAATCCGACTGCCGAGCCTGCCGTGGCAAGCACAATGCCCAATCTACTACCAAAATGCCCTCTGTCTGCCATATCCATATCTCTCAATTACGCACTTTAAACTCTGAACTCAAAGCACTCCAAACTGATGGAGGAAAATAAGGAGAATGCATATCGGACACACAAATCTCACGCAAAACAAATAAACCTGGAAGAAGTTGCCCCGAAGCGTTCCCCAGTTTGTGTACTGGTCGCGAACCAATTTCTTCGGGATATACCAACCCACGAACAGACAAGTGAGGAAACCGCCCGCTGGAAGCATAATCTGACCCGTGATGAAATCGAACCAATCGAAGAGCGTTTTCCCGAAAAACTGCAGACTATCAGACTGCCCTAACGACCACGAACAGAAAGCACCAATGACGATGCACGAAACGGTTACTATCCAGGCTCCATACTTACGGCTGATATGCAGTTCTTCACTAAAGAATGCCGTGCTCACCTCATGGAGCGAGATAAGCGATGTAAGGGCTGCCAGTGACAACAGGCCGTAGAACAACAACGAGATGACATAGCCCACAGCTGATATGGAGGAGAAAGCCTGATTAAACACATTGGGCAGCGTGATGAATATAAGCGAGGGTCCACTGTCGGCATCAACACCCACGGAGAAGGCTGCAGGAAAAATCATCAGTCCGGCTAATATGGCCACAAGACAGTCGATGAGTCCAATCTGTACAGCCGAACTGGTGAGATTGGTATGCCGGCTGAAATAGGAAGCGTAGGTGCAGAGACACCCCATGGCGATGCTCATCGAATAGAACGACTGGCCGAGCGCGCCAAGGAAAACATCCTTGTCGACCTTCATAAAATCTGGTTTCAGCAGAAACTCGATACCTTTACCGGCACCTGGAAGCATGCATGAGGCCGCCACGATGACGAGTAATAATATAAATAATGTGGGCATCAGGAGTTTGGAAGCACGCTCAATTCCCTTCTCAACACCGTGAGAGATAACGTAATGCGTGGTCAGCAGCATGACGATTGCCCACAGGACAGGTTTCACCGGATCTTGAGAGAAGGTCTGAAAATAGCCTTTGATATACTCGGGGTCACCATTGAGTTGTCCGACTACCGATGCAAAGATGTACTGCAGGCACCAGCCCGACACAACGGCATAGTAGCCAGTGATGAGGAATCCCGTGAGTACTCCGAGAAAACCTACGAGCATCCAAGCGGTCCCATTGGACAACTTTTGGTAGGCACGCGCTGTATTGGCCTGTGCATGCCGCCCGATAATAAACTCGCTGATCATACAGGGAATGCCCAGAAACATGACACAACCTATATAAACAAGTATAAAGGCCGCACCGCCGTTCTGTCCTGCCATGTAAGGAAAGCGCCACACATTGCCCAATCCCACGGCAGAGCCTGCCGTTGCAAGTATGACTCCCAGCTTGCTTCCAAAATTCGCTCTGTCACTCATAGATCCAAACGCTTACTCAAAACTAAAAAAACCGCTACCGGTACTCTTCAGGAATCGTGTCACTCCAAAGAGCAAAAGGAAAGGAGAGCAGGCTGCTGTTACGGAAACGACGGTCGCCGGTCACTTCTTTTCCTACAAACTCCGGCTTCTCGTACGGCTCGTCCTCGCTGGCCAGTTCTACCTCAGCCATCACCAGTCCGGCATTATCGCCATAGAACTCGTCAACCTCGAAAACATGCTTTCCGCTCTGAACCAGATAACGACTCTTGTCGATAAAGCCGCCCTTGCAAAGATTCAAGAGCTGCTCTGCATCAGCCATCGGTATCTCTTGTTCAAACTCATAGCGCGTAAGACCACCATTCAAGGAATGGCTCTTGATGGTGAGAAAGGCTTTCTCGTCGCGCACACGGATACGTACGGTTGCCCCGTCAGCAGGAATATAACCTTGTTTGATACGACTAACGGAAAAGGCGGCCTTCTTGTATTCGCCGCCTTTTTTCCGAACCAGGAACTTTCGTTCTATTTCCAGTCCGCTCATTGTTGTTAAGCCATACTGATAGACAGATAAACCAAGTAAAGAACGGCCAGTCCGACAAGGACTCCAAAAATCCAGTTGACTACGTTCTTACCCTGTTGTTCCTGCTTTTTCTTGTAAGCTTCACGCTTTGCATTAGATTTCTTGCTCATAGTTGTATGTTTTTTGTTTATAGATTTTTCTATTAGGGAAATAGGTGATGATAGAGTTAGGATGAGTAGGCATGCGAAGGCCCCTACTCTTCTTCCGTTACAGGGAACTCCATGAGGTAGGCCTTAATGAAGCCATCAATCTTTCCGTCCATCACTCCGTCGACATCAGATGTCTGATAGTTGGTACGATGGTCCTTCACACGACGGTCATCAAACACGTAGGAGCGTATCTGTGAGCCCCACTCTATCTTCTTCTTGCCAGCCTCAATCTTGGCCTGTGCCTCCAGCCGTTTCTTCATCGCACGGTCGTAGAGCTGGGATTTCAAGAGCAACAAAGCCTTTTCCTTGTTCTTAGGCTGGTCGCGCGTCTCTGTGTTCTCAATCAGGATTTCCTCTTCCTCGCCCGTGTCGGGGTCGGTATACCAGTAGCGCAGACGCACCCCCGATTCCACCTTATTCACATTCTGACCACCGGCTCCACTGCTTCGGAACGTATCCCACGACAGTTTTGCAGGGTCTACATATACTTCGATTGTGTCATCGACCAGTGGAGAGACGAATACCGAGGCAAAAGAGGTCATTCGCTTACCCTGGGCATTGAACGGACTGACACGCACCAGACGGTGCACACCATTCTCGCTCTTCAGATATCCATAGGCATATTCGCCTCCCTCAATCTCCATCGTTACGCTCTTGATTCCCGCCTCGTCGCCATCCTGCAAATTTGAGATAGTCACCTTATGGCCATGAGCCTCTGCCCAGCGCATATACATTCGCATCAGCATCGACGCCCAGTCCTGACTCTCCGTTCCACCAGCGCCCGAATTGATTTTCAGCACACAATCCATCGGATCTTCTTTCTGGCGCAACATATTCTTCAGCTCCAGGTCCTCAATGGCCGCTACAGCCTTGCGGTAGTCCTCATCCACCTCTTCCTCTGTCACCATCTCCTCATGATAGAAGTCGAATGCCAGCTGTAGTTCGTCAGCCATCATACGCACCTCATTATAGCCATCAATCCATTTCTTGATGGCCTTTACCTTTTTCATCTGTTCCTCGGCACGTTTACGGTCTTCCCAAAAATCGGGAGCCTGCGTACGGAGGTCCTCCTCCTCATATTCGATCTTTTTCCTGTCGATGTCCAGATAACGGTGCAATGCCTCTGTCCGTTGCAAGACATCTTTCAATTGGTCTTGAGTGATCATCTTTCCGGTTACTCCTCGTACATTTTCTCAATTACATCCGCATAATTCTTATTCAATACGGGACGGCGGATTTTAAGTGTGTTGGTCAACTCACCTGCCTCCATAGTAAACTGACGCGGCAGCAGGGTGAAACGCTTGATTTGCTCGTAGCTGGCCAGTTGTTGCTGAAGCGTGTCTATACGCTCACGAATCATCTGGTTGATTCTCTCGTTCTTACACAAGTCCTCACGGCTACTGAAGGCAATATTGTTGTCTTTGGCATATTCCTCAAGCACATGGAATTCGGGCACAATGAGTGCAGACACGAATTTGCGCTCATCAGCGATAATGGCAATCTGCTCTACGAACTTGTCGACCAGCAGTTTCGACTCAATCATTTGCGGTGCGATATACTTTCCGTTAGAGGTCTTGAAGAGGTCTTTGATGCGCTCTTTGAGGAACAACTCGCCGTCTTTCAGATAACCAGCATCGCCCGTATGGAAGAATCCGTCAGGATCGAACGCCTGCTCGTTCAGCGCATCGCGCTTGTAATATCCCTTAGTAATAGTCGGACCCTTCAGCAGAATCTCGTCGTTCTCGCCGATTTTGATTTCTATTCCCTCGATGGGCTGTCCCACCGAACCAACGGTAAACGGTTCACCAAGATGGTCGCAACTGACAGTAGCCAGACTCTCCGTAAGTCCGTAACCCACAATCATGTTGATGCCAACGGAATGAATGAACTCCTCTACCTCCTCTGAGACGGCAGCACCGGCTGTGGGGAAGAAGTGGGCGTCCTCGAGTCCGAGCTGCTTCTTAATCAGGCTGAAGAGCGTCTTCTCGTACATCTTATACTCCATATGCAACGGTAGTGGCGGACGCTTGCCCCTGCTCAGATACTCGATATTGTGCTTACGGCCAACGGCGAGCGCTTTCTTGAAGAGTTTTCGCTCCACGGGATTGGCATTGTCTATCTTCTCTTTCACGCCGACAAGCACCTTTTCCCAGAATCGTGGAACAGAGCTCATGCAGGTGGGATGCGTTTCGCGCATACTCTGCTGTACCTCCTTCGGATAGGTGTTGACAATCAGCTCGGCACCCTCGGTCAGACAAAGAATCATCCAGCCACGCTCGAAGATATGTGTAAAGGGAAGGAAATTCATGATTCTGTCCTTCTCTCCAACTGGCACACACTTGTCGTTAGCCTCAAAGGCGGCATGATACTGTCCGTAGGTCAGCATGACTCCTTTCGAGTCGCCTGTGGTTCCGCTGGTATAAAGGATATTAGCCAAGTCATCGAAACTGGCCTGCTCATACAGTCCCTCGACCTCCGACTGGCGTGGAAGGCCCTCGCCCAGTTTCAGGAAATCGTCAAAGAAGATTGTATTCGGGTCGTTGGGATTAATACGAACACTATTGTCAAACACGATGATGCGCTCCAATGTCGGACAAAGCGGGAAAATTCGGTGTGCCTTGTCATATTGTTCCTGCTCTCCAACAAACAAGAACCGGATATTGGCATCGCCAATCATGTATTGCACCTGTTGCTCACTACTGGTGGCATAAAACGGAATGGTAACAGCACGAATGCCATATGCGCCAAAATCGGTGTAAAGATACTGCACGGTGTTCTGCGAAAACACACCAATATTCTCTTGTACTCTGACACCCAGATTGAGCAATGCATTAGACACAATCTTCACCACTCGCGAAAAGTCATTCCACGTAGCCGTCTTCCACTTCAGGCTTCCAAAGTCGCGATAGTTCAATGCGACTTTCTCTCCATATTTCTTTGCCTGCTCATGAATGAGCACAGACATATGACAATTGTTCTGCATAGGCTTTTTCTATAATCTCATTTGCAAAGATAATGCAATTTGTGAAAAAAACAAAATAAATTAAGCTATTTATCAATAAAAACACTACTTTTGTTTCAGGATTCAGCTTTCATGCTGAAAGGTTGAGACAAATGGAAGAATAGATTATGGAATACAAAGAATACACCTTTGATGCGGTTGAATTGCTCAAGCAGCTCATTGCCATCCCTTCTGTCAGCCGCGAAGAACAACAAGCTGCCGACTTGTTGGAACAAACCATGAAACAATGGGGTCTCAACTGCCAGCGTGAGGCGAACAACATTTGGGTTGTCGAACCACATTTCGACGACAACCGGCCTACGCTTCTGCTTAATGCACACATCGATACCGTGAAACCTGTCAGTTCGTGGACATACAATCCGTTTGTTCCCGTTGTGGAAGGTGATGTTCTTTATGGTTTGGGCTCCAACGACTGCGGCGGCGGACTGGTTTCTTTGCTGCAAGTATATCGTCTGATGGCTGAGCGTTCGCGTTCCTATAATCTTGTCTATCTCGCATCCGCAGAGGAAGAGGTATCCGGCAACAAGGGTATCAGCCTTGTATTGCCGCTGTTACCTAAAATCGACGTGGCCATCGTAGGCGAGCCGACAGGCATGCAACCTGCCATCGCGGAGAAAGGTCTGATGGTTATCGACGGTTATGCCTATGGCACATCGGGTCATGCGGCACGCAACGAAGGAGTAAATGCCATCTACGAGGCTCTCGACGATTTGGTCTGGCTGCGCGACTATCGTTTCCGCCGTGAGAGTCCGTTGCTCGGACCAACGAAGATGAGCGTCACCGTTGTAGAGGCAGGCACACAGCACAACGTGGTACCCGACAAGCTGCACTTTATCATCGACGTGCGCACTAACGAGTACTACCGCAACGAGTATGTGTTTGAGTTCCTGCGCCGGCACATGAGAAAATGCGAACTAAAAGCACGTTCTTTCCGCCTCCACTCATCATCTATTCCTGAAAATCATCCACTCATCGAGCGTTGCCTGGCAATGGGTATGAAGCCATTCGGCTCTCCCACCCTGAGCGACCAGGCTCTAATGCCGTTCCCATCGTTCAAGCTGGGTCCTGGCGACTCTGCCCGTTCGCATGCCGCAAACGAGTTTATCCGCATCAGCGAAATAGAAAAAGCTATCGAGACATACGTAGAATTGCTGACGAACTGACGCAGCCAATACTTAGCTTTTCCCACAGGTAAAGCAACGGAACTGCCGGACTAAGGCTCAAGGTTGAAAGTTTCAAGAAGCACTTTCCCTAAGGGGAGAGCTAATGGTTTAATGTTTAAGGGTTTGCCCACAGATTAACACGGTTTTTTTTCTAAAATGGGATTGATGGGAAAAATGGGAACAATGGGAGGAAATGGGACACACACCTCACAAACTATCGTCCTGTAACTCCCTGAACTTCTTGAACTCCTTGAATTCTTGAAAAAATCTATCGCCCCAGCCAAGTCTCAGGATTCAACTTGTCTGTTCCGCGACGAAGCTGGAACTGCAGCACATTATCGGAACCTACGGCACCCAACGCCTGACGGGCACTTACGCGTTGTCCCTTCGACACATTGCACGAGCGCAGGTTGCAATATACAGAAATGTATCGGCCATGTCGGACCATCACGACCATCATTCCACCAAAACTGAACACGGCGCTCACCTCTCCGTCGAAGACTGCCCGTGCCTGAGCACCTGGCTGTCCTTGTATGTTGACGCCCTTGTTGTCGAGCGTTATATTGCGTAAGCCTTCCACATGGTATTGGCCATAGTGGCTCACGATGCGGTATTTGCCTGTTATCGGTATGGGCAGCCGGCCTTTATTGTTCTCAAATCCGCCACTCAGCTTACGGTCTTCCGATGAGAACATCTCGGCCTGCTTCGACCGTTCCTTGGCCTCCGACATCTCCTTCTCATGGCGGCTGCGGTCTACCTCCGCCTTGCGCTCAGCGGCAATACGGTTGGCCTCTGCCTCGCGTGCCAGTTGTTCGGCGCGCTCTTTCGCGGCGGCATCCTTCTTGGCAGCCTCACGGGCGGCAGCCTTCAGGCGCGCCTCCTCTTTGCGGGCTTCCTCGATGCGGCGCTGGTTCTCACGGGCAGCAGCCTCAGCGGCAGCTTTCTTGCGAGCCAGTTCCTCCTCTCTTTTCTTCTTGGCAGCGGCAGCCTCGGCGGCTTTCCGCTTTGCCTCGGCCTCAGCACGTGCCTTGGCCTTCGCCACCTCAATGGCCACAAGACGGTCGATCTCAGCATTCAGCTCAGCATCTTTCTTCTTCTGGTCGTCGATGACCGCCTGAATGGTTTTCTGCTGTTTCTGCAACGTGTTCACCATCTTCTGCTGCTCCGTCTGCTGGCCCTCAAGAGCCGCCTGCTCCTTCTTTCCCTTATTCAGTAGCGTGTTCTTCTGGCCACGCACCTGACGAAGCTGCTTCTGTTTGTCTTCAATCTGCTGCTGCTTGGCCTTCACCAGTTCGCCTTGCGCCTTCTGATAAGAGGCATACTCACGAACAAACCGCATGCGACGGTACATCTGCGAGAGATTGTCGGCACTAAAGACAAACATCATCTGGTCCTGAATGGTACGGTGGCGCGCCATATAGCGCATCGACTTCACGTATTTGGCCTTCCGGTCCTTCAGTTGTTCCTCAAGCGTGTTTAGCTGCGTCTTTAGTAGTTCGATGTTTCCATCGATATGGCGTATGTCGCTCTGAATGGTATCGATAGTTTTCTTTCGCGTGGTAATCTCCGAGTTGATGGTGATCAGCTCACTCAGGCGTTTCTTCACGTCAGCCTTGTTGGCACTAAGCAGGCGTTGCTGCTCTTTGATTTTCTTCTGGATGGCAGCCCGTTGATTCTGCAAGCCCTTGATATTTTCGTTGGTATATACGGGCGACTTTGCCTTTCCCTTGGTCGATTTCTGTGTCTGTCTGGAAGTTGTTTTCCTGGTGGTAGCAGCCTTCTTCGTTGTTGCAGAAGGCTTCTTTACGGCTGTGGAAGTACTCTTCTTCGTAGTGGCAGTCGATTTTTTCGCCGTGGTTGCAGTCGTCTGCTTACGCGCAGTCGTAGTACTCTTTTTTTGCGTCGACTGTCGGGTCTGGGCAGAAAAAGAGAACGTGCAAACAAGTGCCAGCAGCAGAACAGAAAGTCTTCTCATCACAGGTTCATCAGTATTTTAAGAACGTCATCGGCGCTCACTTCCTTATACTTCTTCGATATCTCAGTACGTGTCTCCCAATCGCCATTGCCCGACGGATTATTCAACGAGATGTTCAGGTTCATGTTGCGGGCCTTGCCTTTGATGGCGCTCGTATTCACGGCTATACTCATATCCGACGGGAACTGACTGACACCCAGCGGTTTGAAATCGTCGTAGGTAAATGTGAGTTTCGTGCTGTTGGCGGCATTTGTGCCGTAGACCACCGACACCTGCTTCAGGCGTGCGGTCTTATTATCAGCCATCCATTGATACTGCATATTCCCATTTTTATAGGAAATAGGCGTCTCGGCTGCCTGACCGAAGTTCACATCGAGTTTGCTGAGCGCGGCATCGTTCATTTTCTCGTAACCGGGGACGGTAAGCTCGTTCCAGAAGAGAGCCTGCAGCGAGCTGAATGTCAGTCCGTGGCGCTTCAGGAATTCCACCTTGTTGTAGTCGGCCTTGAAGTATTGCTTATGCATACGGTCGAGAATCAGCACATAGTCGCGTGTGAACTCCAGCCGTCCCACCTCGCTTCCGAGCAAAGGTATCTGCACGTGAAGGCGGATGACGTCGTCTTTCTTCATGCGGATAATTCCGGGAACGGTAATATTCTTCGAGCCCGTCTGAATGTTCAGGCTGATCTTCGACGACACAAACTGACTGTTGACGGCATTAGCAGCCACGCGCTTCAGGAAATTCATTTTCTGCAGCTCAGCCTGCTGGGCGGCATCTACCTTTGGCGTCTCGGGTTTAGGAGTCTGAGTGGTAGCCCCCGATGTGGCGTCGACAGCGGGTTTCTTCTCTTGCAACGCGGCTTTCTTCGTACCGCAGGCTGCCAATGTCATGACGGCAACAACCATCATTGCTTTTATAATAGTCTTTTTCATCTTCATATCTTTCTTACATTTCATTGATTACTTCTCCAAGTATTTCCTCAACTTGATTTTCCGTATCAGTACCTTGCTCGTATTACCTTGCTTCTGCGAGCGCTCCCAATAGTCAACGGCCTTGTCTATCTCGTTATTGCGGGCATAGATGTCGCCGCCGTGCTCGAGCAGCACAACGCTCTTGGTCGTATCGTTCTGAATGGCCTGGTCGATGTAGATCTTGGCCTCCGCATAGCGCCCCTGCATGAAGAGAATCCACGCATAGGTATCCAGGTAGGTGCTGTTCTCCGGCTCAGCCTTTACCGTGCGGTAGCTCATCTGCTCAGCCTTCTGCAGCTCCCGGTTGTCTACGCTCAGGTAGTACGCATAGTTATTCAGGCATCCATAGTTGTCATCCTTGTATTGCAGGCAACTGTCGTAGGCGGCATAGGCCTCTTCCGAGCGTCCTTTCTCGTGCAGGATATCGCCCATAATGGCATAGAAGTCCGAGGCGATGTCGCGGTTGCTCTGCTCGTTGATGACGCTTGTCCCCTTGCGGAAGGTGGCGAGCGCCTCGTCGCGCATATCTTTCTGCGAGTAGGCCAGTCCCAGGAAATAGTAGAACGCCATCTCGTCCGGATTGTACTGCAAGGCCATTTTCGACTGTTCGATGATACGGTCGAAGTCGTGGGTGTCCCAGATGCTCTGCAAGAGCTGGATTCGTGCGCCCGCATTGTCGGGGGCAATCTCCAGCACACGCTCCAGGGCGTGCCGGATGGTGTCCTTGGGCATCTGCTTCAGGCTCATGTAAGCCGCGCACAGTTCCGCCATATCGCTGTTCGACTGGGGCTGCGAGAGAATGCGGTCGAACATGGCGAGCACCACTGTAGAGTCGCCTCCCTGCCGTTCGTTCTCCTGAACCACCTGTCGCATCAGCGTCAGCTTCGTCTCCGAGGGAGTCTTGTCGCTGGCCAGCATCTGCTCTTTCATCATGTTGGCTATAGAGTCCTGCCCCTCGCCTTGATAGTAATCCATGAGCGACATCTTGGCCATCGTATTGTCAGGCTCCTCGCCCAACACATATTCATATTCCGACAGAGCCTCCTTCTTCTGGCCGTTCTGAAGCAGCCAGTTGCCCATCATCACGCGGTAGTTCATGTCGTAGGGATGCTTTTGCGAAAGGTTTTTCAGCTCTGCCAGCGCCTCCTGCGGCTTTCCCTGCCGCTCATACACATTCATCCTGCTGATAGTGATATTCTCGCTACTGCCGTCAATCATCTCGATGCGGTCGAGCGTATGCAGCATCTTGTCGTAGTTCTTCTGATGGTCGTACAGACGGAAGAGCATGCTCAGCACGTCAGAGCGGTCCCTATTGGCCGAATACAAACGCTCGTACACCTCGATGGCATCGTCGATACGGTTCTCGTTGACATACACCTCTGCCAGCCTTTCCATGTAGACATGGTTTGTCGGACTCAGCTCGGCAGCCTTCTTGAAGTATTTCACGGTCATGGAGTCCTGATTCAACGCACCATAGTAGCCCGCCAGGGCAAAGTACACCTCGGCGGCATGAGGGTCGATGGTCAGACAATGGCGGTACAGGTCGAACGCCGCGTCGTAGTTTCCTTTCTGTTGCTGGTTGACAGCCTCCAGATAGAAATACTTGAACCGCAACGCGTCGTTATGGCTCAGCGGCGGGTAAATCTGGACGGTTGGCGAGAGGACAGACTTCTCCGTTACGGTCTTCTGATGACCGCAACCCATGAAGAATACCGACAGCATTACAGCCATCCATACTCTCAACAAATATCTGAACGTATTACTTTGCAAATCGTTACTTCACTCCTGTATGTCCGTATCCTCCAGCTCCGCGCTCAGTCTCATCGAGTTCCTCAACAACGACAAACTCTGCCTGCTCATGACGCGCTATCACCATCTGCGCAATACGCTCGCCGTCGTTCACGACAAACTCCTCCTGCGACAGGTTGATCAGGCAGACGCCCACCTCACCGCGATAGTCGGCATCAATGGTGCCTGGCGTATTAATGACGGTGATTCCATGTTTCAGGGCAAGTCCGCTGCGAGGACGCACCTGTGCCTCATAGCCTGGAGGCAGCGCAATAAACAGGCCCGTCTTAATCAGCCTGCGCTCCAACGGGCGGAGCACCACAGGCTCATCCAGGTTCGCGCGCAAGTCCATGCCTGCGCTCAGCGGCGTGGCATAGGCTGGCAGCTGCTGGTGGCCGCGGTTCACAACTTTTATCTCTAACATTTTCTTACTTTTAATTTGCATGCAAAGATACAAATAAAATCCTACAACCTTATTATTTTAATATAGTTTTTCATCTTTTTCAAAAAATAGTCGTATCTTTGCATACAATTGATGCTTGGTTGAAACACTATCCAAGCACCATTCCTAATGATTTCGAACAAGAAAGGATGACATAGTTTTGTATTTATGAACTGGCAACAACTGATATCCAACAAAAGGCTCGGACAAGAGGAACGACACGCCGAGCGTCACGACGACAGAAGCGAATTCAAGCGCGATTACGACCGGCTCATCTTCTCTGCTCCCTTCCGCAGGCTGCAGAACAAGACGCAGGTGTTCCCGCTTCCGGGAAGTATCTTCGTGCATAACCGCCTCACCCACTCGCTCGAGGTGGCCAGTGTAGGCCGTTCCCTGGGCGACGACGTGGCGCACGAGCTCATCAGACGCCACCCCGAACTCGCCAATACTTTGTTCGCTCAGATTGGAACCATCGTTTCGGCAGCCTGTCTGGCACACGATCTGGGCAACCCTCCCTTCGGTCATTCAGGAGAGAAAGCCATTCAGACGTACTTCACCGAGGGCGACGGTCTGGAACTGAAGGCAAGCGTCAGTCAGGAGTTTTGGGACGATATCACCCATTTCGAGGGCAACGCCAACGCTTTCCGGCTACTCACCCACCGTTTCAAGGGTCGTCGCGAGGGCGGTTTTGTCATGACTTATTCCACACTTGCCAGCATCGTGAAATATCCCTTTGCCTCGTCTCTGGCCGGGAAGAAAGGTAAGTTTGGATTCTTCACCACCGAACAGGCCACTTACCAGCGTATAGCCGATGAAATGGGCGTTATTTGCAAGTCACAGCCTGGAGATCCGCTGCGATACGCTCGCCATCCGTTGGTATATCTCGTTGAGGCTGCCGATGACATCTGCTACGAGATTATGGATATCGAAGACTCCCATAAGTTAAAAATTCTTACCTTCGACGAAACAGCCTCCCTGCTGCTTCAGTTCTTCGACGACGCCACGCGCCAGCGCATCCTGCAGCGAATTACCGACGAGGGCATTACCGACAATAACGAGAAGGTAACCTACATGCGCGCCAGCGTTATCGGACTGCTCGAGCATAAGTGCGTGGAGGTATTCGTGGCACATGAGGAACAGATTCTGAACGGAACGTTCGAGGGCAGCCTCATCGACCATATCAGCCAGCGCGAGCGCGACGCTTACCGCGCCTGTATGGACGTAAGCATCCGGAAGATTTACAACAGCAAGCCCGTGCTCGACGTTGAGTTGTCGGGTTACAAGATTATCGAGACGCTCATGGACAGCCTCATTCAGGCAGCCGTATATCCTGAGAAATTCCACTCGAAGCAGCTCATCGGCCGTGTCAGCAGCCAGTATCACATCGACTCACCCGACCTCGAAACCCGCATCATGGCCATGATCGACTATATCAGCGGAATGACCGACGTCTATGCCCTGGACGTCTATCAGAAAATCAATGGAATCTCGCTGCCAATTGTGTAGGAGAACTTCCGACAGAGAGATTATTTCGACATAGAGACATAGAGATATTATATAGAACGTGAGTTCGACGAATTTACGTTAACTTGAAACCGACAGTTCTGCTGCCCTCAGTCGTCACTAAACCTTGCTATCGCCTGACGGATAATGGCTTATGCTTGGTGACACTTGTCTTTCTGCCGTCACGATGCCTTCACACGCATTTTGTAATCG
>JAEEXN010000139.1 GCA_016291595.1 Prevotella sp. | reverse complement strand
CACCCATGTGCTGGTGAAGCCGGAAGATGCGGGCAGGTTGATGTTGAAGAACTGGTTGTAGGTCTGCGAGCTATAGAGTGTGGCGTTGACCTTCAAGCGGTTCTGGAACAGCACGAGGTCGATACCAGCCTCCCACGACTTGGTGCGCTCGGCCTTCAGGTCGAGGTTGGGCATCTCGGAAGTGGTGGTCACGCCAGCAGGCGAGAGGGTGTAGGTGGGAATGGTGAGACCATAACGCCAGGGGTCGTTACCTACCTCAGCATACGAGAGGCGCAGTTTCAGATAGTTCAGATAGTCGCTCTTGATAGTCGGAATCATCTCGGTCATAATGCCAGAGATACCTGCCGACCAGTAGAAATACGACTCCTGTGCGTTGGCCAGTTTCGACGACCAGTCGTTGCGGGCGGTCACATCGAGATAAGCCATGCTCTTGTAGCCCAGCTGTGCACTGCCATAGACGGCCATCTTTTTGAACGGAGCAGCACCCTGGTCATACTTGGTCTCACCACCTGCCACGACGTTGCGCAGCGAGAAGATATTGGCCATCTGAGCCAGATGTCCGTTGAAGCTGGTCCAGCGCTCATCACGCTTGTCGTAGTTAGTACCCAGCACGGCGGTCAGGCTCCACATCTCATCGTTCCAGTATTTATTGATGGTGGCAAAAGCCTCAGCGAAATACTGCTTGTACTGATGATGCTCATAGCCATAGTGGCCATACTTCGAGGCAAACTGCAAGTCGGTACCTGCATCGTATTTCGACTCGTTCTTTACATCATTATTATCGTACTTCACACGTCCGGTCAGCGACAGCCAGTCGGTGATATCCCACTTCAGCGAAGCCGACAGGGTATTGCGCAACTTGTGGTTGGTGAAGTTGTTGCGCTCGGTAATCCAATAGGGGTTCTGCATCGACATAGCCTGACGTCCGTAAGGCCAGTATTGCACGGCAAAGTTACGGTCGGCGTCGTAACGCTCGAAATACTGAACAGCATTCCAGTCGGCACCGGCGGGGAACAGATACAGCGGAACCAGCGGGTTGAAATACTGTCCCTGCGTAATCATGTTGTTCTCCTTGATGCTCGACATCATGTAGCTCAGGTCGAGGGTCACCTTTTCGTTGAACAACTTGGTGGTATTGCGCACCGAGAGGTTGTAACGGTCGAAGTCGTTGTTGTGGATAATACCACCGGCATTGGTGGCACCCAGCGAGAGATAGGTCTGGTTTTTGTCCGTTCCGGTAGAGAGCGACAACGAGTTAGTGAAATTGGTCGATGTGCGGAAGAAGTCGGCCGGGTCGAAGTCGCTTGGAGTGGCGAGTTTGTCGCCCCAGCTGTAGTAGCTGCCCGTCTCCGTTTGTCCGTAGGTATTCTGGAACTCCGGCAGCATGAGGGGCTTCGAGAACTGGAAGCTTCCGTTATAGACGATGTCGGTCTTGCCGGCAGCACCCTTCTTCGTTGTGATCAGGATGACACCATTGGCAGCATCAGAACCATAAAGGGCTGCTGCTGAAGGACCGGTCAGAGCCGAAATACTCTCAATGTCATCAGGATTCAACATGGCCGTAGCGTCACCCGTCTGTCCGTTACCACTGTATGCCAGTGCGTTGTCGTCCAGACTGCTCTGCGAGTTGACCATGGGCACACCGTCAATCACATAGAGTACATTGTTGTTACCATCGATAGACTTGGCACCACGCATCACAACACGCGACGAACCTCCGATACCAGAGGCGTTGGCATTGATCTGCACACCAGCCACCTTACCGTTCAGCGAGTTGACAAAGTTGGCGTCCTGAACTTTCATGATGCCATCGCTGTTCACCTGCTGCACATTGTAAGAAAGCGACTTGGCCTCTTTCTTAATACCCAAAGCCGTCACGACAACCTCGCTCAGGGCATTGTTGTCTGGCTCCAATCTTACCACCATGCCGTTTGTAGCACGTACTTCCTTGAGCTTATAGCCCAGGTAAGTGAATTGAAGTACATCATTACCAGCGGGAGGAGTAATTGTGAAATTACCATCCAAATCGGTGATTGCCACCACTTTGGTTCCCTTCACAGTAACTGACACGCCAATCAGCGGCTCGCCGTTCTCATCGAGAACCTGGCCTGTGATCTTGTTGTCGGCGGGCTTTGATTGCAAAGCCTCCCGTGGAGAAACCAACGACTCACTGGCCATCATCGAGGTGAATGGTATGGCAAAAAGCGCCATCACCACACACGAACGAAGCCATGTGGTGCATTGGTTCAAAAACACAATTCTTTTTCTCATAGTTAGTTATAAAAAAGTTGAAGTATAAAAATGTTTTCAGGTCAGATAAATACGAATCTAAAAAAATATTAAGCCATCATATATTGAGTACAAAGGTAAAAATATTTTTTTATATTCCAAATAAATTGTTTATTTTTGTTTCCTAAAATGTAAAAAAAATAAACTCGATGAGAAACAACAGGCTTTTCATACTTATTCTACTAGTCATGGGCTCGCTGGAACTGGCCGCACAAACGGGAACAGAGACCGAGCCCGTCAGCTATGTGGGGGGCGAAATCTGCAACCCCAGGTTGCATGAGGGTGGATTCCGCTATGCCATCGGCACCGAGAACATCCAGGTAATGCGCGCCAACCGTACACATCCTGAAGAAGCCGAGGATTGCGGATGGACATACAATCATGCGCCTAACATCACCTATTGGGAGGGACGTTTCTATCTTGAATATCTCTCCAACCCTTCCGACGAGCACCAGCCGCCGGGTCAGACGCTGTTGGTAACATCCAAAGACGGCCGTCATTGGTCAAAACCCGTTGTTGCCTTCCCGCCATACAAGGCTCCCGATGGTGTCGGGATTCCAAAACCTTTCTATGGATATATTATGCACCAGCGTATGGGTTTCTATACCGCACCCGACGGGCGTTTGTTGCTGGTTGCCTTCTACGGACACAGTTACAACCCGTTCAAGGAGGGTGGCATCGGACGCGTTGTCAGGGAAATCTATCGCGACGGAAGCATGGGACCTATTTATTTCATCCGCTATTCCTCACATGCGCAATGGAACGAGAGCAACACCTCCTATCCCTTCTACACAAAGTCGAAAGACAAGGGCTTCCGCCGTGCCTGCGAGTCATTACTGGCTGACAAGCTGAAGACATTGCAGTGGATTGACGAGGACCGGGGGCTGGATGGTTTCTATACGCTCAAGGATTCCATCAACCGTGTGCAGGCAACCAACTATTACCACCGTCCCGACGGGAAAGTGGTGGCACTGTGGAAATGGTCGTATGCGGCACTTTCTGCCGATGAGGGACAGACATGGTCTACCCCCGTGCGCGTACCTTCTTTAATAATGGCAGGCGGGAAGCAATGGGGACAGCGTACACGCGACGGGCGTTTCGCCATCTGTTACAACCCGATAGAGACACAACCATACCGTTATCCGCTTATCACCATCACTAGTAGCGACGGCATCCGCTACGACTCGATGTGTGTTGTTCATGGTGAGGTGCCTCCGCGCCGTTTTTTTGGTGAGAACAAAGACTTCGGTCCATGCTATGTGCGTGGCATCACGGAGGGCGAGCAGCAACCGCAAGACCAGAACATGTGGCTTACCTATAGTGTGAATAAGGAGGACATATGGGTGGCACGTGTACCGTTGCCTGTACGCACCACATGGAACGGTCCCGTAAACGACAGTTTTGAAGGTGTTACCCCCCACACTACTGTCACTAATTGGAATATTTATCGTCCACGATGGGCCGATATATATACCGATGGGCACGCCCTTTGCATGACAGATTCCGACCGCTACGACTATGCCCGCGCCATCCGCGTCTTCGAGGAAGGCAACAAGGCACGAATCAACCTGCGTCTGAAAGTGGAGAAAGAGGGTGATGAGCCGTTTGAGATTGATGTCACCG
Source organism: Prevotella sp. (assembly GCA_016291595.1). GTDB lineage: Bacteria > Bacteroidota > Bacteroidia > Bacteroidales > Bacteroidaceae > Prevotella. The sequence goes on along the minus strand of JAEEXN010000139.1, from coordinate 942 downwards.
ACAGGCATGGTGAGCGAATGCTCTCGCTTTCGCTGCACCACGGAATCATCAGCAGCCAGAATCAGGCATTAGCTACTTACCAAACCGGCACATGGACAGATATTCATCTCACGCTGGACACCGACGAAGGAATCTTCACCTTCTGTGGAAAGACTCTGCCTGCCCTACACGCCGTAAAATCGGTAGAGCGTATCAGCCTGCGCACAGGACCATATCGCAATCTGCCCGACCGACAGACACCCAATCAAGACAAACAACCGCCATTACCACAATGTGATGTGCGTTGTGCGCCCAGCATGTATTACATACAGCATTTGCAAGTAGATTCAGAGCGTCAAAACTGAAATTGAAACTAACATAACGTGTAACGTTTACTCTTGAGATATTTCTTGTGCGTTGACATTTCTATTCAATCCGGATATTGAGAATCAACACGCTTATACCATAACATCCTTACAACCTGTTGGTTAACGAACCACATACCATCATTCGCCTCCCTAATGGGTCGCTTTCTGGAGGTTAACCTTATAGAAGACTACTCTAGCATCACAGAGGGCTATTCTAGCATCTCAAAAGGCAACTTTTGCATCATAGAGGGCAACTCTTGCTTCCTCAAGGACATCTTTATTTCATATGCGAACGATTGCGGACCTCCTCGCAGGTTGAGAGCTCCAGACAAAGATGCTTAGAAAACTTTGTTGTTAACATGCCGGAGACACTGGCCGCATACTGTTGTTTCCCAAAAACCATGAATCAATGTTCAAAGAGCATTAGACACACTGCTTTCTTTATTTTGAATTCGCCGAACTCACATTAATATAACGTGAGTTAGACGAATTCACGTTAACTAGAAACCGGCAGCTCTGCTGCTCTCATTCGTCACTAAACCTTGCTATCTCCTGACGGATAATGGCTTATGCTTGGTGACACTTGTCTTTCTGC
>JAEEXN010000046.1 GCA_016291595.1 Prevotella sp. | reverse complement strand
ATCTTCGTAACAACGGGCTGTCCATAAGAGTCCCACATAAGCACGTTAGTATCCCTCTTAACATTGTTAACAGCCTTATTGAGGTAATATACAATGTGATTATAACCAGGAACCTTCTTAACGTTGATGTCTGCATAACTTGTCAAAGAAATAGGCTTGAAAGCTGTTGCTGCAAGATTATAGTTAGAATATACAGCATGCTTCTGACCATCTGCGTCTTCCCACTCACACTTAACTGCACTTGCATCAAGTTTCAAGCTATTAACAAACCTTGCAAAGTCTATAGCAGTACCCGTCAGGTCAGCTGCAGAACGATTCTTAAGAATCTGCTTGATGTCATCCTTCAAGCCCGAAGTATTAGCATTAACGGTCTTAACCTTGTTCACATTCTCTGGAGTTACATTTGCATAGCACTCATAGAAGCCGTTGTCTGCTGCGCGAGAGTAGCCAAACTGCAATACCTTATCACTACGCTTCAGTTCTCCCAACTTAATGTATGATTCTTCATCCTGACTGTTTACAATACTCAGCTGCAACTTAGAGAAGTCAAAAGTATTGGGGTTCACTGTCAAATACAATGTACCAGCATTGTATGTATCGTTCTGCATAATCTTGTCGCCAGCCTTGAAGATAGGCTCACTACCATTCAAGCCTAACAAGTACAAATCCTTCCATGACAGAACATATCTGTCGTCAACATAATTGGCAGTACTGTTTGTCGGGAACTGAATATCAGTATTGGCATCACCATAATAAGTAAGGAGAACATTAGACTGTACATTAACGGGAAGACTGAGTGAGCCAAAAGCAGGATTAACGGTTCCCTGTATAATAATACCAGTTACCATTCTCTTAAGATTCTCCTTCAAGCTAGCCAACTCGCCAAAGATATCCTTAATATCATCCTCGTTCTTCTTAACACGCTTCTCCAAATCAGAAAGATCGCTTCTCAACTGAGCAAGTGAATCCTTGAAGTCTTCTGCAATGCTGTCCAGCTTATGGTCAACCTGACCAATCATCAAATTACTCTCATCAATGCGCTCATTTAACTGGGAAATGGCATTGTTCAAATCCTCACGAAGATTAAAGATGCTATCACCAAACTCTTTGCGCAAAGGCTCAAGATCAATATCTAACCCATTCAGTTCTGCTCTTAAGAGTGCAATTTCCAAATCAGTGTAAGCCTTAGCCTTATCCAAGTTTGCATCTGCATAGGTGTACAACTTAGTAATTTCAGGCCTCAAGTTATCAATTTCATTACCCAAACTATCTACCTTATTATAAAATGCAGTACTCAGATTAGTTAAATCATCACCCAGTTTATTTACCTTTTCAGTTAAACCACCTACTACCTGAGATAAAGAATCGATCCTTGTATTAATAGCGGGTATAGTTTTATCCTTTAATTCATCAATGATGGCCTTATCTGCCTTCACTGCAGAATCCAACAACTCAATAGCTTTTTTGTTAGCGTCAGCAATAACAAGAATGCTGTCGGCATACTTGTAAACATTCTGAAGAGAATCGCTTATGCTTACAAAACGGTTATTGATGTTAGTAATCTGATTGTTAATTTTAATGATGCTCTCCTTGTTTTCCTTTGACAAAGCATCTGCAGCCTCAGCAATACCCTTCAATTCATTAGCAAGATCTAACGCACTTTGAGCCTTTCTGTCTGCAGCCTCAGCATCTTCACCAGCTTTCTTTGCGGCATCAGCAGCAGCCTGTGCAGCATCAGCAGCAGCCTGTGCAGCATCAGCAGCAGCCTTTGCAGCCTGAGCGGCAGCCTTTGCAATAGAATCGGTCTTCACCAAACGGTTGCTTGCATCCTGAGCCAAGTTGAGAGCCTGAATAGCCTTCTTCTCAATGCTATCGATTCTGGCAAGGTCGCAAGGACAGTCACCACCCTGAGGCATCTCACCCCTCAACACATTCATAGCAGAATCCAACTCATCTTTAGTAACACCGACAGTAGTAACAAAATTGAGGATAGTCTGATAATTGGGTTCAATCTGGTCGAGAAGATCCTTCATGTTCTTCAGTTCTTCTGGGGTAAGGCCAGCTGTATTCATGTCATCCATGAACTTCTTGAGTTTCTGCATCAAATCAGGATCACACTTACAGATCTTGCCCTGCAAATCATTAATAAGCCCCTGCAGTCTCGCGATGTCTGCTTGATGCTGAGCTATAGCATTCTGGAGGGTTGCATTGTCTGCAAACTTACCATTGAACTCTTGTTCTAAATCTCCACTTGTATCCTTGCAAGATACAAACATTCCTAAAGTGACCGTTACGGCCCCCATCAGGAGAATTTGAAAAAATTTTCTTTTCATAACAGTTTTATATCGATATATGTTTAGTGTTGTTTACATAATTGCACACTACTCCCAGCTAGCGGGAGCTATTCAAGTACAAAAGTATAACTATATTATGACATATAGATAACTTTTAACGTCCGTTTAAGAAAATTTAACAGTTTGGCGCATTTTCCTCCATAAAATTTGGTTGTTAAGAAGATAAAGTATAACTTTGCAACCCGAAAAAAATTACTAATCACATGAATTTTGTAGAGGAACTTAAATGGCGAGGCATGATTCATCAGATGATGCCTGGAACTGAAGAACTTTTTGAAAAGGAGATTGTTACAGCATATGTCGGTATTGACCCCACCGCAGATAGTTTGCATATTGGTCACCTCTGTGGTGTGATGATGTTGCGTCATCTACAGCAGGCAGGACACAAACCACTGGCCCTTGTAGGCGGTGCTACGGGTATGATTGGCGACCCCAGTGGTAAAAGCCAAGAGCGTAACCTGCTGAACGAGGAAACATTACGCCATAACGTAGAGTGCATCAAAGCACAGTTGAGCCGATTCCTGGATTTTAATAGCGATGCTCCGAATGCAGCCGAGTTGGTAAACAACTACGACTGGATGAAGAATTTCTCATTCTTGGAGTTCGCCCGCGAGATTGGCAAGTGTATTACTGTTAACTACATGATGGCTAAGGACAGTGTTAAGCGTCGTCTGAATGGCGAGGCTCAGGACGGTATGTCTTTCACTGAATTCACCTACCAACTGCTGCAGGGCTACGATTTTCTGCACCTCTACGAAACCAAGAACTGCAAGCTTCAAATGGGTGGTAGCGACCAATGGGGTAACATCACCACAGGTACTGAACTGATACGTCGCAAACTGGGTGCCGACAACGAGGCATTTGCCCTCACATGCCCTCTTATCACTAAAGCTGACGGGAAGAAGTTCGGTAAGACTGAAAAAGGAAACATCTGGCTCGACCGCAACCGTACCAGCCCCTACACCTTCTACCAATTCTGGTTGAATGTTGCTGACGAGGACGCTGAGCGCTACATCAAGATATTCACCTCGTTAGATAAGGCTACCATTGACGCCCTTATTGAGGAGCATCGTCAGGATCCTGGTCGTCGTGTTCTCCAAAAGCGTTTGGCCGAGGAGGTTACCATTCTTGTACACAGTCGCGAGGACTACGAACTGGCACTGGAGGCCAGCAACATCCTCTTTGGAAAGGCAACAAAGGAAAGCCTTACTAAATTGGACGAGCAAACCCTATTGGATGTATTCTCCGGCGTTCCACAGTTCGAGATAAGCCGTTCTTTGTTGGAAGGCGAGGGCGTAAAGGCCATTGACTTGTTGGCGGAGCACACAGCCTGCTTCGCTTCTAAGGGCGAGATGCGCAAGCTTACCCAGGGTGGCGGTGTTTCTGTAAACAAAGAGAAACTGGAAGATCCCAACAAGGCTATCACAACTGCGGATCTGCTTGATAACAAATACATTCTGGCCCAGCAGGGTAAGAAGAAGTACTTCCTGCTGATTGTAAAATAAGGCAAGATATAAACATAAAAAGTGAGATTGGCGAAGTTTTTTTACTTTTCCTTTCTCACTTTTCACTTTTCTTTATATCTTTGCACCCGCAATCCGAAAAAGATTGGGATAGGATTGGGCTATGGTGTAATGGTAGCACAAGACATTTTGGTCGTCTTAGTCCTGGTTCGAACCCGGGTAGCCCAACCCAAAAAGAAGCGCTGGTTCTCAATTGAGCCGGCGCTTCTTTTTATTAATACACGAATACAAGTTCGCCACCTTTCTTTAACTCAGATACAGCAATACGATAATTCTGTAACAATTTGCCGTTCCAAGTTGCATATTTCAACGGCTGATTCTTGCCAGTTCTACCCTTAGTGCTGACAATAACATTATTATCGCCGATACGCATTGTTACCTTATCAAAGAGGGGCGAGAACACCTCGTATTGTGCTTCTCCCACAACCAAAGGATAAAGGCCGATGCTAGCAAAGACGTACCAAGCACTCATGGCACCATCATCTTCGTCCATCTCCGGAGCATAGCCACGTGGTGCATTAGCGAAGGCACAGCCTATCCACGACGTGGGATAAGCATCGTTGCCACCATAACGGTGAGTTACCACTTCTGTTGCCAAAGGGCGAACCGTGAGCCCCGTTTTTTCGGGCATTCCCAAACGGGCAAAGAGGAAAGGCACGTGGATATCCGGCTCATTTCCCTGATTGTATAGTTCCTTTTCAAAGAAAGTTACCAGCTCCTGCCCCAATTCCTTCTTTCCGACCATATTAATCATACGGTCCAGGAACATCGGAGCACCCCAACGGTATTGCCAGCGGGTTCCCTGATACAAACCATTGCCACGCATCTTCAAGAAAGAGTCGTCAATCTTTTGGAACTCTCGTGGCCAGATGCTGTCGAAAATCTCTTCACCACGAGCGGTCCACTTCCTTGCATCCTCTTGTATACCTAATTCTTCAGCCAACTGACCTAAGGCCCAGAAATCGCCTGCAGCCTCCAAACATTGGTCGGGACTTTTCAGCGAGAGACGTTTCACCTCTTCCGTCATACCAGGGTAGGCACTACGCAGATTTGGAATGCTGATACCCTGACGATAGGCATCCAACAAGGTGGCAATGGCATGCTCCGTACGTACGGTAGGTACACACTCGTACTGGGTACTCCAGTCCTTCTTGCCCGTAATATACAAAGTAGCCAGCGACTGCATGATATCGCTGGACCTGCGAGGGTCTAACAACGTTATCAGTGGGAACTTAGTACGGTAGGTGTCCCACAGAGACCATGAGCTGTAATACGTAAAGCCTTTCTCCTCATACTCCTTGCCGTCTGTCCCCAGATAATGCTTCATCTTGCCATCCGTAACCACAAAGGGGCTGTGGAACGTACGGTACAATGAGGTATAGAAGATAGTACGCTGATCATCCGTTCCACCCTCAACCTTTACTGAAGACAGCAACTGGCGCCACTCTTGCTGCGCCATCTCCACCATAGAGAGGAAGTCTGTACGCCACACATCAGATTCCTTCATGGCATCCAATTCCTTCTCAAGACCCGTAGAGAGAACAATACGAACCTCCACATAACGGGCCGACAAGTTGGGAAAGGTCAGTTTCTTCCTGCCGCCTTCCAGTTCCTGCATCTCGAAAGGTTCTGATGTGTACAGCCTATAATAAAGATGATAATTACCTCGGCGACAGGTATTGGCACAGTCGATGTAACCCTGCCCCACGTTTTTGCCCGTCTTACTGAAAGATGCCTTATAAACCTTATCGAAGGCGGTTCCCGGATCTAACAGCAGCACAGCTTTCTGAGCCGACGGGAAAGAGAAACGCTCCACCGCCATACGTCTGTTTGCCGTTGCCGTGAACCATACGCCATTACTCAGCTGTACGCTGTAATAGCCAGGAGACGCCTGCTCTGTACTCTTTATCAGATGTACATCAGCACCTGTCTCATCGGGCATCAGGGAAACATTTCCGCCACAACCGCTACCGCCTACTCCAGAAAGACGGTTCACAGAGAAACCCGAAATCTGCGTCACCTCATAATCGTAGCCTGGATGCTGGCGAGGCTTACTGTCAGGACAAACCTGAACCTGACTATAGGGCATACAGGCTCCGGGAGTCATCTGACCAAAGTCGTCAGCCGTACCGATGTACAGATTCACGTTATCCAGCACATCCTGTGCAGACATCCCTGTAAAAACAACCGAACAAAGAAATAAAGCAATAGAGAATTTTCTAATCATATCGAAAAATGTATAATATTTATGCCTCTGCAGCAGCAAGAAGGAGCTCGCTGAGGGTTGGATGAATATGCACCATATCGCGCAACTGCTCTACGGTAGTGCCCATACACATCAGCACACTGGCTTCCTGTGCAAGGTCGGCACTATGGGCACCAAACACATGGCAACCCAGAATCTTTCCGGCATTTGGTTCACTGAATAATTTCAGCAGACCCTCTGATTCATTCATGGCTAGCGCCTTACCATTGGCACGATAGAAGGCTTTACGGCATTCGAATTCCACGCCCTGCTCCTTCAACTGGTCTTCCGAAGCGCCTACACAGGCAGCCTCGGGAGTAGTAAAGATGGCAGCAGGCATGATGTCGAAGCGGATACCATCCTTCTTGCCCAGAATATGATTCACAGCCCGGATGGCTTGCATCTCTGCAGCATGAGCCAGCATCTGTTTTCCATTTACGTCACCAATAGCATAGATACCCTTTACCGTTGTCTCGAAATTATCATCTACCGTAATACCCTTGCGCTCATCATACTCAAAGCCTGCCTTTGCAAAATCAGCTTGTACACGGGGCTTGCGACCCGTAGCCATCAGGATGACATCAGCATCTATATCAGCCAAGTTCTGAACGGCAGTCTTCATCTTAAAGATGATACCCTTCTTCTCCAACGTCTTGCGCAGGCGCTTGGCTATGTCGCTATCCATAGCAGGAAGACATTCCTTCAAGAACTCGATTACCGTTACCTCCGAACCGAAACGCTGGAATGCTGAAGCAAACTCCATGCCTATAACGCCCGCACCTATGATACAGAGGCGCTTAGGCAATGTCTCCAACGAGAGAAGTCCCGTAGAATCCACCAATCGTGGGTCATCCAACCCTTGGACGGGAATCATCTTGGTCTCGGAGCCTGTGGCGATAATGATATTAACCCCTCTCCAAACCTCCCCCGAGGGCGAGGCCTCTACTGTGTGGGCATCGACAAACCGGGCTTTCTCGCGCACCAGTGTGATGTTGGGGTTGGAGAGAATGCCTTCGACACCTTGACGAAGTTGGGGAACCACTTGTCCCAGACGCTCACGAGCCTCTGCAAAGTTGGCACTGTGCACATATGTCTTGGTGGGGATACAACCCACATTCAGGCAGGTTCCGCCCACCTCAGCACCTTCAAAGACGACCACCTTCAGTCCCTGTTTGGCGGCATATTCAGCGGCGCGGTAACCACCAGGCCCCGCGCCGATGATGATTAAATCAGTGTTATTCATTGAACATTGAACATTGAGCATTGAACATTATGCTTCTGCTTTAAGTTGACGATAAGTTACTATCGGATGCTTAGCAGCCAGCACGTCATCTACTCGGCCAATAGGCGTTAGATGTGGAGCGGACTTCACCTCATCAGGATTCGTCTTTGCTTCCTCAGCAATCTTGCGCATCACACCAATAAAGCCGTCTATCGTCTCCTTGCTCTCGTTCTCCGTAGGCTCAATCATCAGAGACTCATGGAACAGCAAGGGGAAGTAGATGGTTGGTGCATGATAGCCGTAATCCAGCAAGCGCTTGGCCACATCCATTGTGGTAACACCAGTACTCTTATCCTTCAGACCGTCAAAGACGAACTCATGTTTGCACAAGCCGTCGATGGGGAGTTCGTAAACATCCTTCAGGCTTTCCTTAATGTAGTTGGCGTTCAGTGTTGCCAAAGGACCTACCAGCTTGATATTCTCACGACCCAGTGAGAGTATGTATGCCAAGGCACGCATAGCTACAGCAAAGTTACCGTGATAGGGAGAAACCTCGGGGAAGAAAGACTCCAATCCCTTTCTTACACCTACGGGGCCGGCACCTGGGCCACCACCGCCATGAGGGGTAGAGAAAGTCTTATGCAGGTTGATATGCATCACATCGAAACCCATATCACCGGGGCGGGCAGCACCCAGCATAGGATTCAGATTGGCACCGTCATAATACATCAGACCACCTGCGGCATGTACCAGTTTCTCTATCTCAGGAATCTGCTTCTCAAAGAGTCCCAGTGTATTGGGGTTGGTCATCATCATGGCAGCAATCTCTGAGCCTTGCTGAGAGAGCAGTTCCTTCAGGGCTTCCACATCAACAGTACCGTCACTCAGTGACTTCACCTCCACGATATCCAATCCACATACAGCGGCGCTGGCAGGATTGGTTCCGTGAGCTGAATCTGGCACAATAACCAGACGGCGAGCCTCATCGCCTCTGCTCTCGTGGTATTTCTTGATAACCATCAAACCCGTCAATTCGCCATGAGCACCGGCAAAAGGCTTCAACGTAAAGGCGTACAAGCCTGTCAGTTCGCAAAGCGACTTGCACAACTGCTGACATACCTCCTCGGCACCTTCTACAGTCTCTGCGGGCTGCAAGGGATGAAGGCCGGCAAACTGCGGCAGTGCAGCTACCTCCTCATTAATCTTGGGGTTATACTTCATGGTGCAGGAACCCAAGGGATAGAACCCATTGTCCACACCAAAGTTATTAGCACTCAGGTTGGTATAGTGGCGAACCACCGTCATCTCATCACATTCGGGCAGAGCAGCGTCTTCTTTCCTGCGCAATTGTGCCGGAACACTATAGCTGCCAAACTGATTCTTAGGCAGAGAATAGCCAGAACGACCCTCCTGCGATAGCTCGAAAATCAAATTTCCGTATAATCTGTTATTCATAAGGCAGCAATCTTTACAAGGTTATCAACTTCTTCCTTGGTACGCTTCTCTGTAACAGCCAGCATCAGTTGGTCGGCACCCAGTTTGATACCACCGAAGATGCCATTCTCCATCAGACGCTTCTGCAGGGCATCCACATCACCGCTGTAGCGAACCACAAACTCATTAAAGAACGGCTGATTATAAACAAGGCTGAACTTACCTGTCTTCAGCAACTCCTCACACAAATAATGAGCACCGGCATAAGAAAGCTCGGCAGCTTTCTTCAGACCCTGTTTACCCATCAGTGACATGTAAACGGTTGTCCACAATGCCATCAGACTCTGGTTAGAGCAGATATTGCTGGTTGCCTTCTGACGGCGGATATGCTGCTCACGAGCCTGCAGTGTCAGCACAAAAGCACGCTGGCCGCGATTGTCCTGCGTCATGCCGACAATACGACCTGGCATCTTACGGATAAGCTTCTCGGTACAGCACATATAACCCACGTACGGACCGCCCCACTGCATGGGAATGCCCAGGCTCTGACCATCGCCCACAGCTATGTCGGCACCCCATTCGCCGGGTGTCTTCAGGACAGCCAAATCGGCTGCTACACTGTTCATGATAAAGAGTGCCTTCTGATTATGGCAAGCATCGGCAAAGCCCGCATAATCCTCCACAATACCATAGAAGTTAGGCTGCTGCACCAGCACACCGGCTACATCAGGTGACAGTTGAGAGGTGACAGTTGAGAAGTCGGTCACTCCATCCTTGGAAGGAATCACCCCTATCTCTATACCGTGAAAGTGAGCATACGTCTTCACCACTGCCAGGATCTTGGGATCTACCGTCTCGCTTACCAGCACCTTATTCTGCTTCTTACCCGCAGCCACAGCCATCATCACAGCCTCGGCCGTTGCAGTTGAACCATCGTACATAGAGGCATTGCTGATGTCCATGCCTGTCAGTTCGGCCATCATGCTCTGATACTCAAAGATATAATGCAATGTACCCTGAGATATCTCTGCCTGATACGGCGTATAGCTGGTCAGAAACTCAGAGCGGCTGAGCAACTGGGGGATAGCACTGGGTGTATAATGGTCATAGACACCGGCACCGGCAAAGCAAGTCAGCGGCTTGTTCTTGGCGCCCAGTTTATCGAAGAGCTGACGCACCTCTATCTCGCTCATTTCCTCGGGCAACTGATATTCGCCACGGAAGCGAATCTGCTCGGGAACCTCAGCATAGAGGTCGTCAAGACTCTTGATGCCCACCTTCTGGAACATAGCCTGAAGGTCGGCATCAGTATGAGGAAAGTACTTGTAGTTCATTGAAAATTGAAAATTGAAAATGGAGAATTAAGCATTCTCGCAGAATGCCTCGTATGCCTTAGCATCCATCAGGCTGTCCAGTTCGTTCTTGTCGCTGAGTTCAACCTTGATAATCCAGTTTCCGAAGGCATCCTTGTTCAGCAGTTCGGGCTCATCGTCCAGTGCCTCGTTAACCTCGATGATAGTTCCGCTAACGGGAGAGATGATATCGCTGGCAGCCTTAACGCTCTCTACGGCACCAAATTCCTCGCCGGCAGTTACCTCATCGTCCACATCGGGCAGGTCCACGTAAACCACGTTGCCCAATGCATGCTGAGCATAATCTGTAATACCTATGTAACCAACGTTACCTTCTACCTTTACATACTCGTGTGACTCGCTATAGTAGAGTCCTTCAATTACTTTAGCCATAATATTGAGATTATTAGTTTATTAGCTTATTTGCTTAGTAGCTTTTTTGAATTTTGAATTTATAAATTTTGAATTAGACTCCTCCCCCCTAGAGGGGGATGGGGGCTCTTTTATTTCTTATAACTCTTGTTATAGAATTGTTTCTTTACTGTCTTGCCGGGGAACACCTTCTTGCGGATCTGAATCTGCACCTCGGTATCCAGCTTAGCGTACTGGGCATCAATCAGTGCCATGCACACACTCTTGTCAGTCGAGAGTGTATGATAACCTGTTGTCACCTCACCGATAGTCTCGCCCTGCATGTTCAGTACGGGATAGCCGTGGCGGGGGATGGCCTTGTCGGCCAACTCTATGCCCACTATCTTCTTGGCTGGGCCCTCAGCCTTCTGCTTTGCCAGCGCCTCCTTGCCGATGAACTCCTGCTTGTCCAGCTTTACGAAGATGCCCAGACCTGCCATGATGGGGGTAATGTCTGCCGACAGCTCGTCGCCATACAGGGGCAGACCCACTTCGAAGCGGAGCGTATCGCGGCAGCCCAATCCGCAGGGCTGAACACCGGCTGCTATCAGTTTATCCCAGCACTGCTGGATATATTCGTGCGATGCATAGACCTCGAATCCGTCCTCGCCCGTATAACCTGTTCTTGAAACTATCACATCACCAATGGTCTTTACGGTATAGAATACCAGTTCCGAGCATTTAAGACCTAGCACTTGCTCAACGGTCTTCTCTGCATCGGGCCCCTGAACGGCTATCTGTCCGTAGAAATCGCTGCGGTTCTGGAGGTCGATGTCAAAGCCCTTGGCATTCTCCTGCATCCATGCCCAGTCTTTATCTATGTTGGCCGCATTGATAACCAGGAAGAAGTCATTCTCACCCATCTTATACACCAGCAGGTCATCTACCGTGCCACCGTTCTCGTAGCACATCATACCATAATATATTTTACCTACGGGTGCACCGGCTATGTCGTTGGTAAAGATATGCTGTACGTATCGCTCGGCATCCTTACCCTTAACGGTTACCTCTCCCATATGAGAGACGTCAAAAACGCCAACCTTCTCGCGTACAGCCATGTGCTCGGGTGTAATGCCAGCATACTGTATGGGCATTTCAAAACCGCCGAAAGGCGAAATCAGGGCACCCAGTGCCACATGTTTTTCATAAAGACAAGTTCTCTTCATTTTTTGTTTCTATTTAAGGTTTTTAATATTAGTTCCTAGTTTAATTAGGCAAAGACTTTGGCAGCCTTCCTCACATCCGCTGGATGAATTCCTTGTTCAGGTACTCCTGTTCTATTTTTCGGATACCTTCTACATCGGCCTCGGTCAGTTGCAGTTCCCCCTGGCATAGTGTCTGACGGATGAACGCTTTCAGTTCCTTGATGTTCAGACTGACATATTCCTTCAGGAACGTAATGCGCTGCCTTACGCTCTCCACGCCGTTCTTCTGCAGTTTCTCGGCTGGTGGCGTGATGGCGTTCAGCATATGCTCCATGTTGGTATCGTAGAGCATCGTACTGTGCACGATGCTGCGCCCGGGCAACTGATAGAAGGCCGTTCCGCATACCTTGCGGTCGCCAATCATCACATCGTTGTGTGTCGTCCCCGCCGCCTCGACGCCCAGTTTCTGCAACACGAAGATTACCATCGTCATAAAGCGGTTGAAGGTCATAGGCACATTGTCGCCCTGGGTGATAAAGGAAAGCATAATGTTGTCTTTGTCAGCATAGACGCAACCGCCGCCGCTCTTGCGTCTGAAAATCTCGATCCCATGCTCTCGGCAATAAGGCACATTCACTTCGTTCTGCAACACTTGGTTTCTGCCGAAAATAACGGTAGGTTCCACCTGCCACATAAAGAAGCAGTCCGGCTCGTCTATATTACGCGCCACATACTCTTCCATGGCCAGATAGAACGAGAGGTGTGTGTCTCCCACCAATGATTTGGGTAATGTAATATACTTCATTTCTGCCCGCAAATTTAAGAAAAAAGATACATTCCCTCCAAAATATTCCCCGAAAATATTTTTTCTCCCCTTTTCGCATAAAAAAAAGCATCATTGGCAGCAGAAAAATGTGATAATGTAACGAGTTTAAGAAAAAGTTGTATCTACGCAGCGCAAAGTCTTCGTGATCGAAGGCTGACACACACATGGGAATGAAAAGAAATCAACAATATAAACAAAACATTAAGGACTCTTGGATTATGAAGACAAGAAGTTTTTTTTCTAGCAAAAGCCCCGCCGACCGATTTTGTAATGGTCAGCGGGGCTTTGTTTCAGTTTCCTGTCCGGATGAATTGCAGGGCGCGATCCAGTTGGCTGTCGGATCCGTTACCCTTATTCCAGGCATCAAAGTCCATCGATACTTCTATGTCAGGTTCTACGCCGTGTCCTTCCACAATCTTGCCGTCCAGAATAGAGAATGTCACCTCCTGCGGTATATAGCAAAATACGGGTGTTACATTTTGTATGCCCACATAACCGGCATAGTTATTGCTGTAATTTTCGTTTGACGACAATGCTGAGAATCCTCCCCATGTACGTGTGCCTATAAGTGTGCCGTTCTCCAGCACCTTGGCACCCATAGAGGTCATTTCGGCCATACTTACCGAGTTGCAGTTGCATAGCACCACAATGGGCTCCGTTACTGTCTCGTGCTCCGCTTCCATGGTTGGCATTGTCTGAGGCATGATGGGAGAGTAGTCAAACCTGCCCAGGCCGCGCTTGAAACGTGCGTCAGCCATATGATGCCCTCCTGATGGCAGAAGTGCACCCAGCACATACTGGTAATCATTCAACATACCGCCGCCATTGCTGCGGACGTCTATGATTACACCGCCTAAGTTCCCTGCCTTTTTCAGTTCCTGAATGGCCGAAAACCAACTGTTCCATGTATTCTGCACACTTTCTACGGCAACCTTTGTTAATCCGGTAGGCTGGCCAAAGAATTCTTTACAGATGTCGGCATCCAGGTAAGCTGATAGACGGAAATGGTTGAACGACAGATAGGCAATGTTCCCCTCCAGCAGGGCGTAGGTGATGTCTACCGGATGTTCATACAGATTAAGGTCGATAGGTTCCAAGTAGGGGATGTGCAGCCATTCATAGCGGATTGCAAACGGGTTGTATGCGTCAAGATTGTCAGTTTTCACAATCTGATACAAGTCATTATAGGCACTCTGGAAGGCATTAAGGCGTTCCTCCTCGTCTTGCGTTCTGTCGGTCTTCAGCTTCAACCCCGTAATCTGCTCCTTAATATATGCTACCCAAATACCAATAAGCTGACCGATAACATTTGTCGATGCACTTCTCATTTCCAGTATCTTTCCCTTGTCTTGATAATATTTCAGGGACGGCAAGAAATTTTTTGTTGCTGTATACTCTTCTTCCCGTTCGTCTCCTACTCTCAAGTGGGAGGGACTTGCAGTAACGTAGTTTCCCGTACTGTGGTTCATGAGCTTGATGACCACGTGTCCGTCATGCAGGGGTTTCACTATTTCGTTCAGCAGATTCCCCAACTCCTCGTCCGTTACAGTGTCTTTCTCATCCAGTTCCGCAAACTTGGGGTAATACTTCTGGTACACATTGTCCCAGTCCAGTCCGTTCTCCAGTTCGTAGTCCCACAGGGCATAGTTGGTGTTCATGCCGTTCCAGAATACCTCAAACTCGCCCACAAAGCTGGTGTCGGCCTTCTGAAAGGCCATTGCGTCGTTGAAAGCGTATGACATTACATTGTCACTCTCTTGGCGACAGCCGGTCAGCATCAGCAGAAGTCCGGCCATTATCATCATTATCTTCTTCATAGCCTATCAGAATTTATACGATACTCCGGCTTGGATGCCGATAGTTGTGTTGTACCTGTAATCCTTGTAATATTCCATGTTCTTAACGGTGCCGATAGCGCTGTAGTAGCAGAGCACCTCAGCCTGAGCCACCCAGTGCTCGGCAAAGTGGTATTCCATACCCACACTGCCCGTGTAGCCGAAGTCCCAGCGGCGGTCTCTCTCGCCGTAGAAAGGCACCTTCTCCGAGATCTCGTACACCTGTCCGCCGAACGAGTTAAAATCCCTTCCGCTGCGGTAGCTGGTCATCCAGTAGCCGGCGTAGATACCCAAGTTGGTGAACCCCCTCAGCGTTTTTCCACCAAAGCTGAAGTTGGCCGTTACGGGAAGCATCAGATACGTGTTCTTGTACTTCATGTCCAGTTTTTCGGGCATCTGCGAACGTGTGTGGCGATAGTTACGTTGCATCACGTTCAGTCCGGCCCTTAGGCCAAACCAGTCCTTAAAGTTGTACTGTCCTGTTACGCCTGTGGTAAAGCTCCACACGCCATTGTACTTGTAGTCCGTCATGTACTGCTTGTCTATCGAGTACATGTTGTAAGTAGCACCGGCATTCACGCCCACGCGCCACTGTGCCATCAGCATCTGTGGCAGCAGAGCCAGCACCGTCGCTGCAAAGATTGACTTTAGTTTCATAATCCTATATTTGAGTTGCACTCTTTTTTATTATAAGGTTCTGTGTTTATTTGTTGTTTGTTTTAAATGCGCGAAAACCTTCCAGCATCTTGTTGTAGGAATCCGGGTTGAGGAAGAAGATACGCGAATCGCCTTCCTGGCCCTCCAACTTGCGTGGATTCCATACCTTGTGGTTGAAGTGGAATACAAACTTGTATTTGTCTTTTTCTTCCTCCGGGACGGCAAAGAACTTTAATTGGTCGTCACAGAGGATGAAGTCGTCCTTCGCATTCTCCCATTCCTCATCGGTTGCAAGTTCGTCCTGCACTTGCCAACCAACGAGCGGACGCTCCATATTCCAGAATTTAGTTTGCACGACGAAGTACCTTTTGCCATCCTTAAAAATCAACGGCAAGGCATAGCGGAAGCGTCTGGTCTGCTCGGCGATGAGCATCTCCAAAGCCCACTCCTGCAGGACGTTGGCCTCTTCCATTTTCTCAATGCGTTTGTCCTTCGGGGCATTCTCGTTGTCATTGAAGGCTTCCTGAATTTTGGGGAATGCGCGGAGGGGCTGCGGTCCCATCATAAAAGAGCCATAGGTAAGTTTCGTGCCAATAGTCACAGGGTCGTAACGCCCCAATTCCTCCTGAAACCCGTCCATAGCCATCTCCATAAAGTCGAAGAAATTTTCGTAGCTCTGCTTTTGCATATATATAACGCCGATAGCATAGCAGCTAAGACCCTTCAATGTATCCTGTGGCGCAGGGTGCTCCTGCGAAATCTTATAAGCGCGATTGGCGTAGGTCAGAGCGCGGTCCAGCTCTTTCTTGTCACCCAGTTCGTCATTGACAAAGGCATAGGCAGCTTCCAGCTGCATCTTACCGTTCTTGGGGTTCTTGTCGGCCAGTTTCGCTTTCTTTTCAGCCTCTTTCAAAGCCTGCTCCTGCGTGTTCTGGGCATTCGCTACCGTTGTCACCCAGCAGCAAAGGACGGCTGCCAGCATCATCATAATCTTTCTCATGACTTCCTTATTGTTATACAGTAATTAGTTAATTTTGTCAATCATGGCAAATCTATCGCATTGTCCTCAGGAAAAACAAAATTGAACGATGAAGGGCTCCATGCGGGTGGTGACGCAGGATTCAGGTACATCCAACGGCTCCATCCCACCAACTTGTCGAAGGTTGTCAGCTCATAGGTATTGGCAAAGGTGCTGGGCCATGTGCTGGTCGTACCTAACTCGTAGCGAGCCAGGTTGCCATCGCTGCTGTCGCCACCGTCATCAACGTAACGATAGTATTCGAGTTTACCGTCTGAATAATAGACATAAGCACCTATCAACTTAGATTCTGCACCATCGCCCTCATAATTGTAGACCACATAGGTTCCTTTACAACCGAGCATCACGCTGTAGTCCACTTCATAGTGATGGTCAGTCAGATATTTGCTGTGGCACTGTCTGACTATACAGGAGTTGAAGGCTGTAATCATGCTTGAGACGAATGTCTGGTCGTACACGTCAGGCAATTCATAGAAGAGACTCTCGATATATCGTCCCATGTCGTAAAAGGGATAGCCGTTATCCGCTTTCATGGCGTTAGCCGTACACAGGTCTATGCGTGCACGCTGGTCGTCGGTACCATTCTGGTAGGTATTCACCAATCGGTCGGTAAATTCCTTCAGCACGGGAGCCAGGTCGTTCAGTCGACTGGTCTTGGTCAGCGTAAAGTCGTAATAGAGGGGATTGGTGGGATCGGTGCTCTGATAGAACAACGCGTCCCAATTGTTCATATTGGTATCGATGAAGTTGGAGAGTGCTGTCTCCGTGTCCTTTCCGGCAGCAAAATTGTCGGCAATGGCATATAAAGCCGAGCCACCACCCCACATGACATAGGTCGAACCGGCAATGTAGTCGGTGACATCCTTCACTTCGTAGAGAAACTCCAGATTGTTCATCAGACAGAGGTAGGCTACGATACCATCTACATGCACCGAGGCATTTCTCACGCCACGCGCAAAGCTCTTGGCTGAGAAGCATTTGCGGTTATATCCATCGTCGTAAATCAGTCCACGTCGCTGTGCCCTGCTCTGTGGACTGCTGGTTGCTTCTGCTAAATCAGCATGAGGCAAGTAGCCGCCACCATGGTCGGCCATCACGAGGATGTACCTCTTGGCAGGATAGTTCTTAGCAGCCCAGTTGATGAAGTTGGTCAGCGAGTCGGGATTGGTGCAGTCGGCATTCGTCTTTCCGTAAGGCTCCGTTTCCAACAGCTGCTTGCGCAGGGTCTTCTTGGGATCTACCGCAAAGCGATAGCTCTCGCCAGCCTTTGGATGACACAACAAGAAGTACTTCACCAAATCCACATTCTCCATCTCTTCCTCGGACATAAGCTTAGACGTATCATCGGCCCACTGTACAACAGTTTCATAGTCTATTTGATTATAAACCGTCGGATTGAGCGATGTCTTATACTGAGCCACCACGTTCACACGGTCAAAACTCTCGGGCTTAGCCTTGTAGAATTTATGGAAATCGTCCAAGATACTCGCATCCACGTTTCCTCCACCACAGCCATACCACAGGATGGTGGCATCAGCCAGTTCTTCCTCCGGATCGACTGTTGGGTTCACAGGGTTATCTACGTTGTTAATGTCACAGGCGGTGAACATTGTCATTGTCACCCAGCAGCAAAGGACGGCTGCCAGCATCATCATAATCTTTTTCACTGTTTCGTTATCGTTACAATGGATGAATATTTTCTTATTACCTTGGATATAGAGCCCGCGGCGAGTGGGTTGCCGCAGGGCGCGCTCCATAGCCTCCTGCTCTGTCAGTTATTGGCCAAGGAGCGCAACCCAGCAGCAAAGGACAGCAGAAACATCATTAAAACCCTTTTCGTCGGCTGTCCTACTTCTGATTCATTCTATAAGCATCCTATTTGGCGTACTTAGACTGATAAATTCTCTCAATCTGTGCCTTATAGGAATTTGTTTCTGCGTTGGGACGATACATCTCTAAATCTGTATAAGTGGTACTCCAAACACAAGTTGCGCCGTTGTCCTTGAACTTAACAGGTCCGGAAACTGTGCCATTAGGCCATGTAATGCTGAGCTTATCGCCCTGATAACTGAATGTACCGTAAGTAACACTCTTTACAATGTTTGTGACATTACTCTCGATGATTAAACCATTCAGAATCATGTTACTGCCGTAAAGCTGATAAGTGGTCGCTGTGACATTACTGCCGTTGAAGTTATCGGTTTCGAATACGGCCGAACCGTCTGTTCTCAGTACGAATGATACCCAATCGCCATACATGCTGGCAGGCTTAATGTCCTCATCGTTGTTGCATGCGGTGAACACTGTTGTTGCCATTGCGCAGCAAAGGACGGCTGCGAGCGTCATCATAATCTTTTTCATACTTTTTGTTTTTATATTTATTATTACTGTTATTTATATCTGCTATTATTTCTGATTTTTGGATTCCAAGGAGCCGGGAACGTAATGGAAGTCGGAAAGGCCTATGGGGAAGGGCTCCTGCTCGTTCAGCAGCATCCAGCGGCTCCAGCCCGTAGCGTTGTCGAAGGCCAGCTGGCAGTAAGTGGATTCCAGTGTGCCGCCCCAGGGTGAGCGCGTATGGTATTCGTTGTCGTAGTAGGACGACTTCGAGCCGTCTGCTTCGTATTGGAGGAAGAAGTCCAACTCAAGGTGGTCAAGTTCGCCTTTATAGTAGTAGCTGCGGTAGTGTCCCTTGGTGCCGAGCATGATGCTGGCATCCACGCTGTTTCCCTTCTCCTGCAGGAAGTTACTTGTCTGCTTGCTCACGACGGTAGCCCAGAAGGATGCATCCAACTCGTTGTAGAAGTCCTCGCCCAGCACTTCAGGAGCCACTTTGTACATATTTTTGTAGTAGTGCACGATGTCGTACGAAGGAACATCATTAACGATGCGGAAGGAGTACTTGGTGACAGAATCGATTTTATGTTTCAGTGCCTCGTCGCTCTGATAGGCTGCGATGACTTTGTCGGTGAAGGTGCGCCACTTCTGTCCGAAGGCATCGAGTTTGGCAGTGCGGATGACACTCATGTCGTGGTAGTCGTTTGCTCCCTCATACATCTCGTCCCAGAAGTCGACAGTCTGTCGGTTATACTCTTTGAGTGCAGCCTCAATGTCGTTGGGATTTGCGGCCAGTTGGTCAATCAGGAAGTCGTAGTGACCACCATAGCCAGGCACGATGAAGGTGGAAAGCACGAGGTAGTCGGCTACGTCCTTCAACTCGAACTGGTACTCTATGCAGTTCATCAGGCAGGCATCCAGGTAGATGGTCTGCATCTTGGCATTGGCAGCGCCGATGGCGCGCATGAGGCTCTTGGCGGTGAAGTGTTTAGATCCGTAGCCGTCATCAAAGAGGATGCCACGGGTATCGCCCGTCTCGGGCAACTCTCCGTCAGGTGTGTAGCCACCGCCGTGGTCGCTGAGGATGAGCAGGTATTTCTTGGCGGGGCAGGCCTTGGTTGCCCAGTTGATGAAGTTAGTCAGCGAGTCGGGGCAGGTGCAGTCGGCGTTCGTCTCACCGTAGAAAGAGCTTCCAAACGTGTCGTATGCTTTTCTTTCGGGATCCGTCTGGTCGGCCTCAACGACGAAGCGGACGGTCTTGCTGTCATATTTCTGTGCAAATGGTTCATTTATGAAATTATCTATCATATTCTCCTTGGTCGAGAATTTATACTGCGCCGCGATGTTCACGCGTTCATAGCTCTCAGCCTTGCCCTGGAAGAACTGAATCATGTTTTGTACGATTGGGTAGTCGAGGCTTTCGCCGCCTGTTCCGTAGAACAGAATGGTGTAATCGGCCTTTGGTGTCGGATCCGTCACGAGGTAGTAGGTATAGACTGTCTTACTGGTCGTGACATTCTTCACCGTTACAGTGCCTGTGCCGCCCCCGATGGCGGCTACCTTCTCCTCTGCCTTCTGGCATGCCTCCAGCACCTTCTGGTCACACTCGGCCTGGGTGCCCTGCAGTGTGAATCTTTCCGTCTTCACGCCTATTTCAGTCAGGTATGCACCCATAACAGCTTTATACCACTCATTATAATTCATGCCGTCATCTGTCCAAGTGTAGTAGTTAAAGTTCAACGAGATGTCGTAGGTGTACTCCCTAGGCTCGTTTTCGTCATCATTGTTACACGCGGTGAAAACAGTTGTTGTCATTGCGCAGCAAAGGACGGCTGCCAGCGTCATAAGAATCTTTTTCATTACCTCTTTTTTTATTATTAGTTTAACTATTTGTTCATTTTTCACTTTGTCACAGCCTCTACGGTATAGCCGGCCTTACTGAGAAGGTCAAGGACGCCGTTAGGACCGGGCAGATGGAGGGCGCCTACCACGAAGAGTGTCGGCTTCCGGCTCATCAGCGAGGGAATGTTCTTCATCCAGGCGAGGTTACGGGTGCTCAGCAGCCTCATCTGTTCCTCCGAGGTATAGCCGCAGTCCACGTCGGTGTTGTCGTTAAGTTCCTTCCATATGGCATCCAGGTTCTGGCTATAGTAGGTTTCCACTCCGCTGCCTTCTGCTCCGGGACGTTTATGGTTGTCCACCATGCACATCAGCAACTCTTTCTGGCGCTTCAGCGAGAACGAATTGCAGAACAGTTTAAACTGGCTGTTCTTTGATTCCAATCCGCCGATCTCCTTACCCTGCCGGAGGGCCTCCTTCTGGAAGTATTCATCGAACGTCACGCCGTCGTTGGATTTCAGTGTCTCCTTGAAGCCGTCGCACTTGAGGGCGAGATAGAGGGCGAGGGGGAAGGGTTTCACGTCGAAGAAGAATCCCACATTGGCAGAATCCATCTTGCAGCTGTCTGTCATGAAGGCGGTGAGGCGCTTCATCTCGTCGGCAGAAAGCAGCGAGTCTATCTGCACCCCCTGGGGCAGCAACATGTATTTATCCATATCCTCGTCAGTGGGCTCTGACTGGGCATCCTTCGATGTCTCGCCGTAAACCTGCTGCGCATCGTCCATGGCACGGCGAAGGCCGGGGATGGAATCCACGAAGGAGATATCGGCTGTGTGGCAGGTGCCCAGGATGTAGGACGCATCTGTCAGACCATTGCCGCTAATCCTGTAAAGAAGCTGGGCCTGTGCGGTCAGCATGCAGCAAAGGAGAGCTGCCAGTGTGAAGAGTGTCTTTTTCATTTTTGTGTTGTTGTTAATTACTTTAGGATTATACCTTATTATTTTTTATACAACTCCCGCTTTCTGCATCTTCTGACGCATCTCCTCGTTCTGTCGGATGAAGCGCTCGATGAAAACGTTCTGGTCGCCGATACGCCAACGCTGATATATAACAACAGCCACAAGCACCAGCACCACTACGATAAGGGTGGCGGCTATGGCAACGGCGAAAACAATTGTTATATCCATATGCATTGTTTGTTTGATTTCGAGAGCAAAATTAGGCTGTCTTCCCGGAACAATAGTCCCACGGTGGGAAAACGTAGTCCCATTTCGGGAAAATGTGTTTTTCTGGTAGTCTCAAAATGCGAAAAAGGTGTCCGGAACAAGACTTCCAGACACCTTTTTTATCGATGGAATGGGGATTTTTCATTTCTTTGCGACTTTTCTGTAATCCGAGGGCGACATGCCGTAAATTTCGCCGAAGATACGGAAGAACGAGCTGCGCGAGAAACCCGAGAGTTCGGCAATCAGGGCAACGGAGTCGGTGGTGGTGGCCAGCAGATGGGCAGCATGGCGCACACGGTACTCGTTCAGGAAACCGCTGACGCTCTTGCCGTCGGCACAGGCACTGATGGCATCGGTGACATAGTGCTCGTTGGTGCCGAGGAGCTGTGCCAGACGGCCACGGTCCAGGTCGGGGTCGGTGAAGAGGTTGGGGTCTTTCATCAGTTCGCACAGGCGGCGGTAGAGCTGCTGCTGGGCTGTAAGTTCAGCCTCGGGCACAGCCTCCAACTGCTCTATGGCCTGCTGCTCGTGTCGTTCCCGATCCTCTATCTCGGCCAGCAGGCGGCGGTTCTTATCGGCCAGCACCTTATTGTATTTATACGAGCGCCACAACAGATAGACGATGAGCAGGATGATGAGGATGGCAGAAACGGAGATAATGCGGTAGATAGTGGTCTTGGCCTTCTCGTCCTTCAGTTGCATCTCCTTCTCCTGCGTCTTCATCTGCTGGGCATACTTCAGCGTTTCCGCCTGGCGCTCGCGCTGAACCAGGCTGTCGGAGAGCACGCAATAGCGGTCCATCTGCTCGAAGGCCTCATGGCCCCGTCCCAGCTTGTCCAAGCCATAGGCATAGGTCTGCACCAGACCCGCGTATTCGGCAGAGATGGTGTCACCCTTCGCCCTGAAATAGGGCTCCAGCCTGTCGTAAATCTGCCGGATGCGCTCACCCTCCCCCGCCAGGGAATAATAGGTCAGCATATCGTTCATGTGCTCCGGCGTGCGGCTGGCCTGCGTCTGCTCGAAGGCCTCTGCGCTGCGGCGAGCAGCGGCTTTGTCGCCCAGCTGCCACTGGCAATAGGCCATAATGCAGTAGATGTAGGCTTTCTGGTCGTCGATATATCCTGCGGGGGCTGTAGGGATCTCCCGGGCTATGCGCTCGGTCACCTCCAGCCGCTCGTTGGTGAGCGCCAGTGCACGTGCGTAGTCACCGCTATTAACGGCAAAGCGTGCTATGCTGCCCAGATGAGAAGCAAACAGAGGCAGTGCCTGAGGGTTGGAAGTACCGCGGAAGAGGTTCAGCGAGCGGTCCAGATACTCCGTACCACTACCCTTCTGCACATGCTCCATGACATCGCCGGCCTTGAAGTAGAATTCGGCCTCCTCGCCGTTCCAGCCATTCTCGTGTGCAATCTTGGCCCCCTTCGAGGCATATTCGATGGCCTCCTGGTATGCACCCATATTCATGCCAATGCCAACCAGCAGATGGTATGTCTTAACATACTGAAGGCTGTCCGGGGCTGGATTGGTATTGTTAAGGATCTCCATGCAGCATTCACGGGCCTTTTCCATGTCTCCTCCGGGAGTGGTCATGTATATCTGTGCCCGCATCCAGTTGGCGTAGTTGGCATCCACGTAGCCCGCCTTCTGGGCGCTGTCCACCATGGCGAAGCAGCGCTCCGGCTCCTGCATGCAATACTGGCGGATGTTCTCCCACGAATAGATACTGTCAGCCCCGGCAACTTGTCCCGGCGCACCTTTGCCCGAGCATCCGGACATTAAAACCAGCACAGTCAGCACAACTGGCAAAAGGGCGAATAACCTCCATGAGCGTAGCGAATTATTTTCCATTTTTTACTTCCTCTTTTACTTCCGAAACTTCAGTTATTATTAATAAATGCCGCAAAGCTATACAATTATTTCGGAAGGAACAAGCAATTTCTTCTTTTTTTTACGAAAGACAAGGCCCGCCATCCCGTTTCCGGATAGCAGGCTTTTTGCTTGTTTAGATGCCTCTCATGCAAGAGGCGGTTCCCAGTGCTGTGATAGCTGCAGTTATGATGCTCGCTATCAGTTGGAGGATAGCCCTCCATGTTTCTTTACTTTTCATATTCTTTTAATGGTTAAAGGTTAAAGAGTTTTAAATTGAGAATTGAAAATTGAGAATTGAAAATTGAGAATTATTCTGTTCCTTATCAGTAGGCATAGCGGTAGCAAATTGCCACTTCGTTCTCGCTTTCAGCTCGCGACCCCTTCGGCGTTCTTCACTCTTCACTCTTAGTTCTTCACTCAAAAGAGGGCCCCGAAGGGCCGCTCTTTACTCATCCCCGTCGTCGTTGCCTCCGCCGTTGCCGCCACCGCCGGTGTTGTTACCGCCACCTTGGGAGTTGGTA
>JAEEXN010000045.1 GCA_016291595.1 Prevotella sp. | reverse complement strand
TATATAATAATATAAATAATATATAATATTATTACTACCTTATTACTACCTTTAGAGCCTGACTACCCCCTCGGAATAGTCGGAAGGTGCTTAATGTCACAAAGTCACATGTCACAACGTCACAAAATCGAAAAAATGAATAAATAAATAGTCGGAAGGTGCTTAATGTCACAAAGTCACATGTCACAAAATCACAAAATCACAAAATCGAAAAAAAGGATGAAATCAAAGGGACTGTCCCTCCGATTTCTGACACACAGCTTGCATGATTCTGAATTCGTCGAACTCACGTTAATATCCTACCGCCTCGTCGGTCAGGATGACGATATGGCGCCCTGCGGGATGCGACATGCGCTGGATGCTGACATAGTTGCAGATACTCTCTGCCGACAGGCAATTGTGGCAAGTTCCGTCGACCTGACAAGGAGTGTTATTCGTGAATCGTGCCATGTTGATGGGAGCAGCAGTCGAGCGAGCGCGTTTCACGGCGGCATCCAAATCCTGGCAAACCTTGTTCAAGCCGACAATCAGGATAACATGCTCCGGTCCCCATGTGATAGCAGCCACACGGTTGCCGTTACCATCAATATTGACGATAACGCCATCCTCGCTGATTGCGTTCACACTCGAAAGATAATAGTCGCACTCGAAAGCCTTACGGTACATCCGCACCTTATCCTCTGCGGTCGTAACGTCGTCGCGGTCGAACACTTGATAGTTGCCTTCTTTCAACATACGCGTCACACCCGTGTCGCGAATCGTCATCGAGCCGCCCCACGAGATGCTGCTCCCCTCAGGAATCAGCTCCCGCACCTTATCAACAACCTCAGCAGCCGTCTTGCAGTAATAACTCTCATAATGCCGGCGCGCCAGATTCTTCATCAGCTTTTGCGCCAGTCTTTCGTTACGAATCTCTATTGGTTTCATCTCTTCTTTTTTCTATTGTCATTTATTCTGTGCCAAGATACTAAGAACCACTCATCCGGCAAAACCTATTCTCCACATAACAGATAGATGCCAATGACATTTCTAATCATGCCCTCCAGCGCTCTAAAGGATAACTCCAGCGTCGAAGAGCATTCCTCTACAAACCTGGAGTTATGCTTTATGGGCGATGGCTTGCCCGTTATGGGGTTCCTCGATTCTAAGTCACAACTTTAGAATATTATTTACAAACTCATCATGAACGAATCATTTCACCACAAACGTGATGGCCTTGTCGCGAGCTGCAAAGGCAGGTGCATAAGCGCATTGCATGGTGACAGAACCGCTTTGATATTTACCAGCACGGTCAACGAAGTATTCAGTCTCTATCGTGCGCTTGCCCTTTGGCAGCTGATCGTAGAAGTAATTGGTCGCATTGTCACGCGGTGAGACGTAACAGCCATCGCGGTAACCACTAACCTGACTTACCGGCTCCAGGCAGGCAGCGCGCTTATCATGGATTTGGACAAAATCGTAGTCCCTGTCGGACCCAATGGTGATGCGCATCTTAATACGGTCGCCGACATTGAGCGAGACTGTACCCGACGATACATCCTTACTGCTCACAGGCTTACCGTTGATGCTGACCAGCTCGCGCTTGATTGTCATTCCTTCCTGAGAGGCCTCTATGTCGCTCATCGGCTGATAGAACTGCGCATAGACAGATCCCCACGATGTTCCTTTCGACGTCTTCCGCACGGTAAGCGTGTTCTTGTTAGAGGCGTCTTCCCTCGTCTTGACATATCCCATGCCGGCTGTAGCCGCTGGCATCTTGATAGCCTTGCCGTCAATCATAATCTGTGCGGGCTCACCCTTGGGCTCCAACGACTTCAGATTGTCCTTCAGGAAAGCGTATACGGCATTGACAGAGTTGACAGGAGTGTCCCAGGCCTGGGTACGTTTCTCTTGCAACAACCATCGCTGCATCTCCTCAATATATTTCTCGTTAGCCTTTGCATCGACCATCTTCATGGCCTCAATGCAGGCCACCGATGTAGGAATCTTATAGTCGAACCACGAGCTGTATGCCCTGCGCGTATCGAAGTAGCGTCCTTTCTCGTCAGTATAGACCGAATACTCTATCATGCTCTCGAGGAACTCACGAGCCTTTTCCGTCTCACCAAAACGGGCCAGTACGAGCGATGCGGCAGCCTTTCCGTAGATGGTAAGGTCGGCCGTCATCTCTTTCAACCTGCTCACAAGATAAGAAGTCAAGCTGTTTGACGGCGCATTGTTAAGAGCAAGCACATAGAGATAGTCAATGAGGAACTCTGACGGATAGCACTTCCGGTCTTGCGTTTTCTCAATTTTTTGCATCAAATCAACCTCTTTCTGCGCATATGTGCCAATATAGCCAAGCGCATTGTTGAAGATGCCTTCCACCTGTTCCTGGTTGCCTAATAATGCATTCAAACGGGCGAGAATATGGGCCACGGCCTGGGTAGTATAAAGAGAAGGATACATGCCGTTCATCCACGCGAAACCGCCATTTCCCTGTTGCAACTGCTTGAGCCGGCTGACGGTAGCATCCAGCCTTGCCTGAAGCGTCTCACCGTTGAAATAGTCTGCCAGCAATGCCATGCGCTCCGACTCATTATTGGCATCCAGCATCCACGGTGTCTCCTCGAGCAGGATACTCTTCAGTTCTGGATTCTTCTGCAATTCAGAAGCCAACGACACGCCCTTTCCGTCCTTGTTCTCGGCATTCCATTGCTGGATGGTCTTTTGGATGGCAGGAGTAGAGTTGAGCATCCAGCCGGCTATCGAATTGGCATAGTAGGTTGCCGCCATCGAGATGGCATTGTCTGCAGGGTCGGCCGCCATCGACGGGAGCGTCTGAACCATCATCCAAGCAGGATTCTCAGCATACTCGATGGTAAGAGACGACTGGCCGGCAGCTGCCGAGTGCTGGGTATTGGCAAACAACTTGTTCAGGTCGACGCTCACCTCTGATGGCTCGTGCTGCGTAATCGTGCGTGTGTTGGTAACCAGCTCCACATCGGGCAGAATGGGCAGATAGTGCTGCTCGCCATCGCTGTATCCATTGCCCTGAGCAATGATGCGGCAAATGAGCGGATGAGCTGACGCTGACGCCTGCGTGGTAAAGGCTGACAAGTCGTATGTGACGGTCGACGAGCCTTTCGCTCCTACCTTGTAAGGCTTCTGCTGACGGAACAACACCTTCTCGGTAGCCGGATCTACCAGTTCCATCAACGCATTACCGCTCACCACCTTATCAGAGGTATTCGCTATACGCGTTGTGATTGTGGCGCCATCGTTCTGACGGATGAAACGCGGCATATTGGGCTGCACCATCACGGTCTTCGAGGCAATGGCCTCACCCTCGAGCATGCCGATATTCAGACTCTTATCGTGCGCCAAGCCCATAAAGCGCCATGTGGTAAGGGCTTCCGGCAAGGTGAACTTCATGACTATCTGACCTGTAGCATCTGTAGCAAGAGTCGGATAGAAGAATGCCGTCTCATTCAGGTTCGTACGCGGAGAGACCGTCGCACTCTGCTCTGCTTCTGATTCCTTGCCGACGGTCAGTTCACCAGCTTCTGTATATGCAGCCTGAGCTACCTCACGTCTACCACCATCGAGAGGTACCGGCATAGCACCCATTTTTTTCGATTCAAGAACCCTTGTATTAAAAATCCGATAACCGCCAAAATCGAAGATATCGTCATCAAAATGGTCGAACTTAAGCGCCTTCACTTCACGCTTATTATATTTGGGCACCTCCGAATCCTTGATATCATAGATGTATCCCATCGACCACGATGAGGATGGGAAATTCTGGCGTAGCTTATGGTCAAAACTCCAGTTGTGCTTTGCAATCTGATCAAGTGACTTGTCGTAGAGAGTAGCCATCACCTGTGCATTGGCAGGTTTGCCGTCAGATTGCCTCACGCGCAACGTCCAAGTTTCCTTTTGTCCCGGGGTCAGCTTGTCGCGGAAGGTGGTCCACTCCATCTTCAACTTCTTCACTGGCATCGGGCGTTTGATTGTCACCTGATGGCTATGGAAGACGGTATCTTTCACCCAGCACATGGCAACGTTGATGCCCTCCTTATATTCATCCTTATACTGATAAGACAAAGTCTTAACGGCATTACTCAGATTGATATGTCCCATGTCTATCACCTTCTCGCCCGAGACAACTGTATAGAGCACGTGCACATTCTCGTCGCTTGTTCCCACCTGAACATATACTGGTTTTCCATCGCGTGGGAACTCATCTCCGCTCACGTAGAACCAGTCGTTCGTCTTCGTTGCCGGCTTGGTGTCGTTAATATCGAAAACGACAAACTTCTGATAGATAGTGTCGCCTTTGCAGACTGCGGTCAGTCTGTATGCGCCTGATTGCAACGGGCTTGGGGTGAAAGCTGTCGGCTTGTTAGAAGGCACGACCGACTTATACAATTGTCCTGCCCCATTCTGTCCCACGGCATCAACGGTATATTCAACCTGAGCGTCAACAGGCTTGCCCACAGCATTGAGCAACGTAAAGGTAACATTCTTCAAACTATCGCGCAATACCTTATCTGGCATATCCACATAGAAGATATATGGATTGGAGCCAAGTGGCAATGAGCATAGAGCGTTGTGAGTCTCGCCACCCATGTCAGTCACATCTGCCGACACATTAAAGTTGTACACACCATACTTGCTACTTTCGGAAGGCAGTTTGATGGGTACCCGCAACTTGAACTTACCATCCTGATCGGTTGTAACGGTTTCCCGCAGGAGTTCGGTCTCATTATTGGCATTTTCGAAATGCCGCCACCAATAATACATTCTCGAGCGGTTTACCGTATAAGCCACTTTGGCTCCTTGCACGGCTATGCCGCTGTAGGTGCGGGCTTCTCCGACAAGAGTCAGCGTGTCGCCATTCTGATAACCTGTCTCAGGTTTCTCAATCTCTACAAAGAAAGTAGGACGCTTATATTCTTCCACATTGAAGTACAATCGGCTGTTATTCACCTTAATGGAATATCTGCCATTGAGTCCGTTCCCGGGAAGGGTAAAGTCGGTGTGAACAGTACCATAAGCATCGGTAACAGCTTTTTTCGTCTCAATGACTTTCCCTTTCGGGTTTGCCAACTCGATGGTCACCTCTTTACCACTAATTACCTTCGTTTTGAGACCATCTTCGTTTTCCACGCTGACGGCTGCCATATGAACAGTCTGCCCAGGGCGATAAATACTCCTGTCGGTAAAGATATTGAAGAAAGTGACGTCGCCCACCTCACCGTTATACCTGAAGTCCCTTTTCAAATCCTGTGTCCTGTATCCCCAATCATTATCGGTATAGGCGAAGAAATGCTCCATAAGCGAGCCGTTGGGAACTACATATTCCGCCAACTGATTACAGTTGACCGTTGTCGGCTTGTCGTCTTTAGGCGCATATCTCCTCTTATAGTCGATATGGGCATTAGGCATGGGCTGACCCGTTGTAGAGTTGAGCACGGCCAGACGTACATCTCCTTTAGGCAGAGGCTGCATCATCAATGCAATATCCGTCACATGGAAGTAATTATGAATCGTGTCGAGACGATTGTTGTCGGTGATATAATCAATGAAATAGACACCGGCAGGCATTCCCTCAATCCACACGGAATCGCTGAACACCTCGTAAGGCTCATGTTTGGGGTAGGTCTTGTCAAACAATACCTTACGGGAGCCTTTTACACCGTATTTCTCCAGCATATTCCAATAGGTCTTGCCATACAGCGAATACTGAGTGTCTTTCCCGATCTCAGCACGTGTAATCTCCACCTTCAGGTTGTTTACGCCTTTGATCTTGGGGAACTTGACGAGTTTCGGCTTGCCTGGCAGCACATATTCGTATCCCTGTACCACCTCGAGTCTCGGGTTTTCTAATTTATCGAGTTCGTTCCTCAACACATCACAACGGCTGTATTTCCCCCATCTTTCGATGGCGCTCTTCAACATTTCGCTCCGTTGTCCGTCTGTTACTCCTTTGACACGGTCCAAAAGATTATATTTCAAAATAGCGGCTTCGCAGCACTCAGGCAGGTCACCATATTTGTTGATAAGAGAATCGAGCTGGCGGAACGGCGGATAATTGTCGTACGACCGGTTGTAATAATAGTACGCATCACTCTTAATGACCTCAAGAGTAGCCATCATGGCGGCTGTGCGACGCTTGGGCTGTGCGTTATAGCAGTCGAGCATCACCTTCAGCTTATCAGCCTCATGGGCTATCACGCTCAGCAAGTCATGGTCGTACATGCTGCCGTAATCACCTTTCACGACCAGTGGCTCATAACCCTGTGCTTTCGCTTTGCTCAGCAGCAACGGATCTGCGAGCGCAAGTTTATAATAATACGACGATGACTTATCGCTCAACGATCTCACTTCGTGTCCGTTCTCAATAGTCTTACCCAATACAGCATAATAAACAGCTTTCTGCAAAGGCTTTTTCTGAGCCTCAGCTTTCTCCACAAGCCGGAAGAAGGCTGGAGCCAACGAGTCGGGCGAAATGGCTGTTTTTGCCTGAATAATCATCAGTTCTGCTCTCATCAGATGGCCGTAGGCTTTTTCCTTCTCTGCCTTGCTGACAATCTTTTCCAAACATTCTATTGCGGTCTTTGGCTTGTCAGCTTTTTGGGCAACTAACACATCTTCCCACAACTTTTGCAGACTCTGTGCCGTTGTTGTCATAGGCTTTAACAACAGCATAACCACAAAAATGGCTAACAGTGTAGGCACATGCCTCTTTGCCTTAGTCGATAAAGTGTTTCGCATATTTATTACTGATTTTTAGTTCTATATTTCTGCAAATATAATCAGTTTTTTTTATTTATCAAAGGATTTATGATGCTTTTTTCTGTTATGCGCCAAACACCGGCAAAGATGAGAACCGGGTCATATATAGGAATGGAGAAGAATGCAAATGGTAATGATTAGCGATAGGAGCGACATACGATTTGACTCGTATGGACGACAAACGACTCAAAAGGGGGCAAAGAAGAATTATAAATACATTGATATTTGTTATTTCTTCAGATAGTTTCAAATAAAAAAACTCATGCAGGACAAAATAAACAAGCAACTTCCTTGCGCAATTATCCGTTTTTTTCATTACCTTTGCAAAAGATAATCTTAATACTAAAGTGAACGATATGAATATTGGAGATAAAGCACCTGAGATTCTTGGACGTGATGAGAATGGGCAGGAAATTAAGACAAGCGATTTCAAGGGCAGAAAGCTGGTATTGTACTTCTACCCGAAGGACTCTACACCTGGCTGCACCAGCGAGGCCTGCAACCTGCGCGACAACTATGAGCGTATGCTGAGCAAAGGCTACGCCGTGGTAGGCGTGAGTGTGCAGGATGAGAAGTCGCACAAGCGTTTCATCGAGAAGTATCAGCTTCCCTTCCCGCTGATTGCCGACACAGAGCACTCGCTGGTAGAGGCATTTGGCGTATGGGGCGAGAAGAAGATGGCGGGCCGCACCTATATGGGCACTATCCGCACCACTTTTATTATTGACGAGAACGGTGTCGTGGAGCAAATCATAGGTCCGAAGCAAATCAAGGTGAAGGAACATGCCGAGCAGATTCTGGGCTAAGGCATCCTGTATTGGATGCTTGGCTTTCATGGCATACAGTCTCATGCTGTTTTCGGGCTGCTCGTCAGAATCGCAACCACAGACATCACAAAGAGCCATGTATTATTGGCGCACGACCTTCCAGCCCGACTCTGCCGAACTGGCATTCCTGACAGAGCAGCATATCGGAAGGCTTTACCTGCGGTATTTCGATGTAGTGGTAAACGAACAGCATGAGGTGGTGCCTACTGCGACCTGCGTGTTTGAGTCGGCTCAGCCCGATAGTGTTGAGATTGTGCCGACCGTGTTCATCATGGAGAACTGCCTGTGGCAGGAGACGGGAGGACTGGCAGGAAAGATTGTCAGACGTGTCCTGCAAATGTCGGAAACAAACGACATCGGACCTGTGAAAGAGGTGCAGATTGACTGCGACTACACGAAACGCTCTCGGGAACGATACTACAGCTTGTTGAAACTGATGCGTGATGAACTGCGGAAACACCAAATCAAGCTGTCTGCCACAATACGACTACACCAGTTGAGCATGCCTGCTCCACCTGTCGACGAAGGCACGCTGATGCTTTATAACACAGGCGACGTAACCAAGCGCTCCGAGCGGAATCCCATTTTAGACATACGCGACGTGGCCCCTTACTTAAGACACCTTGGGCGCTACCAACTACCGCTCAACGCAGCCTATCCGCTATTCGAATGGAAGGTTTTGTTCCACAACGACGAGTTCCGCCACATCGCCTACAACCAAACTGATGAGCAATGTAAGTTGAAAGGCGACACGCTGATACATTGGTACTGCACAGCTGACGAATTGCAGAAAGTGAAACAGGCTGTAAAAAAAGAAAGGAAAGACTTGCACAGGCAAGTGATATTATATCATTTGGACCAAAGGTTCATCAACAATTACAAAACAGAGGATTATGAAAAGATTTTTAATGAGTAGCATTTTGGCCATCATGGCCATGACGGCCATGGCCTGCTATTACATGGTTGATCACGACTACTATCTGTTTAGTGTCTACAACCGTGAGCTGAAAACTCACTTCGAAGATCTTAGCAATCAGAACTGGGCTGCATATACCAATGGCGAGGTTAACAAGTTTGACTACGATGCCTTATTGGCATATGCGCAACGGAAGAATGATGTGCAGATGGTCAAATACATCCGCCTGCTCAATGAGTATGCCTTCCAGATTTGTCCAAAGCTGTCTGACCCGTGGGAATATCCAACCAAAGCACAAATAGCACAATGCAAGAACCGGCTGCGCGCCATCAGGACCCAGGCTCAGTCGGCTTTGCGCTCCCGGCTGCGCAGTCAGAATGCCCTCCTGGTGATGCGATGCAATATGATGCTCGGAGATTATCAGCAGAACATCAGTTTTTGGAACGAATGGGGACAAAAGCTACCCAACTCTGTCTACCGCGAAATGATGCGCAACATCTATGCCGGTGCTCTGTGCCAAATAGGGCAACAGGACAAGGCATGCGAGATTTTTGCAGAGCAAGGTGATATGACCAGTATTCGCTATTGCATGTACGACAACTTGTCGTATCAGGGAATCAAAAAGGTTTACGACCAAAACCAAAACTCCCCTGCCCTGCCCTGGCTTGTACAGACATACGTAAATGACGCTCAGTCGACCTTGAGCAACGCAGGCTCATTTGCCAGTGATGACAGCGACAAGGCTCTGCTCGATTCATACCGCAAGGACGTAACGAGCTTTATCGCAATGGCTAACAAAGCTGTTACACAAAGTCGCCAACCTGCGCTATGGAAGGCCGCTGCAGCATGGATGGAATTCATGTTCGGCGACCATCAGAAGGCGCAGAAATACATCGACGAGGCTGTGAAGATGGAAGGCACACAGCGCATGAAAGACAATGCACGTGCCATCAGGTTCTACATCACTTCTGCCAATGCACGCCCGGGGAAGGCTTTCGACGACTTTGTGGTGGGCGAGCTGAAATGGCTGCGCGCAAAAAACTTAGAGGACAATCCTGATGAACATGGATGGAACAACCACTATAATGAGGTTATCGACCGCACCGTGTTTGAGGTACTGACCAAGCAGTACGACCGCTGGCAACGGCCTGAGATCAGCATTGCTTTTTTAAGCTATGTTGACAACAATTTTGGTACCTATACTAACGATGGTAACAATTACGACTTTAACCCCTATTACAGCACCTATGCTTTCGAGCAAATGAACGCCAAGAACGCAAGAACGGTAGAAAAGTACCTTGCGTTCATCAAGGAGCAGCCCTCCAGCGAGCTGGAAGGCTACTTAATGGATAAAATATACCGCAATGAGGACTACCTGAACGATATTATCGGCACGAAATACCTGACCACGCTCGAATGGGGCAAAGCCATAGAATATTTGAGTAAAGTGCCTCTGAAGTTCCTCGACAGTCAGAACATATGCGAGTATATGGCTACACGCTCGTTTACAACTGAGCAGTGGCGCAAAAGCCAGCTGAAGGCCATGAGCGACCTGATGAACAAGACACATTTGAAGAGCAACAAGAAAATAGAGTTCGCCAAGGAAATGAACGAACTGGAACACAAAATGTCGGTAGCCGACAAGGAAACTTGTCTGCAACTGGCCTACGACTATGCCGTGCGTCTGTTCCAGGCCAGCTACATGGGCGACTGTTGGTTCCTCACCCACTATGGCAAGAGCGTCAGCGACACCGCGCGCATTGGTGAGCGCGACTTCGTGGCTCTTTCGCGCGACTATCTGGAGCGTGCCGCACAAAGCAATAACTTCCTGCTGAAGGAGAAAGCACTTTATGCCATCGGTTACATCCCTTTAGACCGTTGGTATGAGGAGGACTGGGACAGCGACATGAGTGATTTCATCAAAAAACCGCGTCGTGAAAGCCGCCAGTATCATGCACTCACCAAACTGCTGTCACTCTACGACAACCATCCCATGAGCGACTATGTCTCGAAGTGTGATGTGCTGAAGGAATTCCGCAAGTCAAGATGAGTCGCGACTTGCGCTTGTATGTTCAAATAAGCATATAGATAATCCTAAACAATCTCATAAAACTTAAAAGAATTACTATGATCAACAAACAATTGTTACAGCCGGAGAGCATCGTCGTCATTGGCGGCTCAAACAACGTGCACAAACCCGGTGGCGCCATTGTGCGCAATCTAATTAGCGGAGGCTATCAAGGCACACTGCGCATCGTCAATCCGAAAGAAGACGAGGTGCAGGGAGTCAAGGCGTTCCATGATGTGAAGGAAGTGCCTCCCACAGACCTTGCCATCCTAGTCGTCGCAGCCAAGTTCTGTCCCGACTATGTGGAATTCCTGGCCGCAGAGAAACAAGTCAAGGCATTCATCATCATCTCGGCAGGATTTGGCGAGGAGACAAAGGCTGGTGCCGCACTTGAACAGCGCATCCTGGATACTTGCGAGAAATACGGAGCAGCGCTCATTGGCCCGAACTGTATCGGTCTGATGAACCGTTGGCACCATAGTGTTTTCACAAAGCCCATCCCCGAGCTCAGTCCGAAAGGTGTCGACTTCATATCTGGCTCAGGAGCCACCGCTGTGTTCATCCTCGAGTCGGCAGTCATCAAAGGTCTGCAATTCAACAGCGTTTGGTCCATCGGAAACGGCAAACAGATTGGTATCGAGGACGCCCTGCAATACATGGACGAGAATTACAATCCAGAGACCGACTCGCCTGTCAAACTGCTCTATATTGAGAATATATCCAACCCCGACAAGCTGCTTTTCCACGCCAGCTCACTCATCCGCAAGGGCTGTCGTATTGCCGCAATCAAGGCAGGAAGCAGCGAGAGCGGAAGCCGTGCCGCCAGCAGCCATACAGGTGCCATTGCCAGTAGCGACTCTGCCGTAGAGGCTTTGTTCCGCAAGGCCGGTATCGTTCGCTGCTTCTCGCGCGAGGAACTTACCACCGTGGGCTGTGTGTTCAAGGTGATGTCCGACAGCAAGAATGTCCAACCGACTGCACCACTGAAGAATTTTGCCATTGTCACCCATGCCGGAGGCCCTGGCGTGATGCTCACCGATGCGCTTTCGAAAGGCGGCATGAACGTGCCTCCTATCAGCGGAGATGCTGCCAACGAACTGAAGGCACAGCTCTTCCCCGGCTCATCTGTTGCTAATCCTATCGACATCCTTGCTACGGGTACACCCGAGCAGCTGGGTACAGCCATCGACTACTGCGACAAAAAGTTTGAGCATATCGACGCCATCATGGTTATCTTCGGCACACCGGGCCTGGTACAGCTCTACGAGGCTTATGATGTATTACACAAGAAGATTCTTGAGAGCGACAAGCCCATCTTCCCTGTTCTTCCCAGTTTGCACACCGCTGGTCCGGAGGTGGAGGAGTTCTTGAAGAAAGGTCACGTGAACTTCAGCGATGAGGTAACGCTTGCCACAGCCCTCTCACAAGTGACAAAGACCCCATTGCCTGCCGCCAACGAAGTAGAGTTGTTCGGAGTCGACGTTCCTAAAATCCGTGACATCATCGCCGGCATTAAGGGCAACGGCTATATCTCGCCCAACCTAGTTCACCAGCTGCTGGAGTGCGCCGGTATTCCTATGGTTCCGGAGTTTGTGTCATCCAAGAAAGACGAACTCATCGCCTTTGCCAACAAGGTGGAGTATCCCGTGGTAGCGAAGGTTGTAGGACCTGTTCATAAGAGCGACGTGGGTGGTGTGGCCCTCAACGTCCGCACTCCCGAGCATCTCGCCTTGGAATTCGACCGTATGATGAAAATCAAAGATGCTACTGGTGTGATGGTTCAGAAGATGCTCAGCGGTACAGAGTTGTTTATTGGTGCGAAGTATGAGCAACGTTTCGGCCACGTTGTGCTCTGTGGATTGGGCGGTATTTTCGTCGAGGCGCTGAAAGATGTGTCGAGCGGTCTGGCACCCCTGTCTTACGCTGAGGCTTACTCAATGATTCATTCTCTGCGCGGCTATAAGATTATCCAAGGTACTCGCGGACAAAAAGGCATCAACGAACAGAAGTATGCCGAGATTATCGTGCGCCTCTCCACCCTGCTCCGCTTTGCCACTGAAATCAAGGAAATGGATATCAACCCGTTGCTGGCAGACGACAAGAGCGTCATTGCTGTCGATGCCAGAATACTGATTGAGAAGTAAATCCAGCCAATATAGGGGAGTTAACCTCATCGGCTTGGATAACAAAAATAAGAAAACCTGAGGACTGCGCATCAGTTCCTCAGGTTTTCTTATTTTTATCACTTTCTTTTTCCGAAATGGAAATAGTCATCCACCATTACTAGTCTTTATCCGCAATGGAAATACTCATTCACCAGTTTTTGAATGGCGTTTCCGTCATGCTCAGTATCCTTGCGCAGAGTGCGGTCCTTGTAGGCACGCAGTTGGGCGATGATACCGTCAATCATAGCTGGTGAGAATACGCCATGCTCCTCGAAGACACTGCGCTGGCGCTCCAGACAATCAGCCGAAGCCTCGCAACTGTCGGGCAGCTGTTCCAACTGAGCCAAGCGGTCCGCATTGGCATCATCGTGAATATTCACGTTCACGTAGGTCTTCTCTGCCAGCTCCAAGGCATTCTCCATCTCG
The DNA here is from genome assembly GCA_016291595.1 of Prevotella sp. Lineage (GTDB taxonomy): Bacteria > Bacteroidota > Bacteroidia > Bacteroidales > Bacteroidaceae > Prevotella. The sequence goes on along the minus strand of JAEEXN010000045.1, from coordinate 10,973 downwards.
AACCCATGACGGCAGGCAACACACAGTCCTGCCAGCAGCTGATAGAGGTCGGCAGAACCATCCGGCGAGCGCATCTCCACGGTCTGTTTGATGCTCATATCATAATCCGAGCGCAACTCGTTGGGGTTCGCCTTCTGACACATATCGACGTCGGCCGCCCATCCTAACGGAACGCGTACCAGCACCGAGCGGTTACGGTCGCCCCAGCAAACGTTGGTGGGAGCCTCCTGATGCGGCACTAGTCGGAAATAGCTCGTAGGATTCTTGTTTCCGAATGCTGTGATGCTCGGAGCCAGGTCCATCATACCGGCAATCATGCGGCGGGCAGCCTCGCTCAACACGCCATTACTCAGCATCTGGTTCTTGTCGTCCTTCAGCATGCGCATGTGGATATGAAGTCCTGAGCCAGCCTTACCCGTCGTGATCTTCGGGGCAAACGTCACGTTGTAGCCCTCTTCCCAAGCAAGGTTGCGGATAATCCATTTTGCCAGCATCAACTGGTCGGCAGCCTGCTCAACCGGAACAGGCAGGAACTCAATCTCGTTCTGCTCGTACACGAGTCCGTTCATCTTGAAGTTACCCACCTCCGAATGACCGTACTTAATCTGTCCGCCAGCCTGTGCAATATAGTGCATGCAACGCTTGCGGAACTCGTTGGTCTTGGCATATGGCGCACTCTCGTGATAGCCGTGCTGGTCGATGGCAGGGAACACCTCCTCGTCCTCGCTGATTACATAGTACTCCAGCTCGCCCATCGCCTGAAACTCCATGCCTGTCACCTCGCGGAAAGCCTGTGCGGCCTTGCGCAACGTGTGCTCGGGAGAGCTCTCCAGCGGGTTGCCGTCCTTGTCGAAATACGAGCACAGCATGGTCAGCGTGGGAATCTCGGCAAACGGGTCGACAAAAGCTGTCGAGAAGCGCGGCAACACATACAAGTCGCTGCTTCCTGCCTGAATGAACGAGAAAAGGCTTGAGCCATCGACACGCTCGCCACAAGTCAGTATCGTGTCGAGATACGCCAAATGTGTAATCACGAAATTCAGCGTCTTCAGTTTTCCATCACCGCCAGGATACATCAAGTTGATCATCTTGATGCCATTCTCCTTCACAAAACTGATGATATCAGCCTTGGTGAAAGTCTGTGGAGGTTTTTGCAAGAATGCCACCACGGGGTTAGCATTCATCATGAGTTCTTCATTTTTCATAGTTTAAATCTTTGGTTGTTGATGGCCGCAGGTTACCCAAGGCACCCCTGCTACTCATCAACTGGTTCATGTTTCAAATCTGGGTTGCAAAGATAAAGAATTAAAATAAATATGCAAAAAAAATCTGCATTATTTTTCCAGCTACGGAAATTGTCTCTGCTATATTGTGCATAGAAGGCTCAAAATCTGTCCTTGTATTTATGCACCTTCGGAAGGTTCCACGCAAACTTTGTGAGCGTCCTGCGCACCTTCGGAAATACTACGCCGACTTCATGAGAGTTCTACATCAACTTCGTGAAAACTCTACGCTGACTATATAAAACTCTACACAGACCCAGTATATCGGATGGCCAGCATCGTAAGGTCGTCGCTTTGCTCTGCATCGCCCACAAACTGGCTGACAGCCTCAATCATATTGTTCACTATGGCCTTAGGCTTTCCGACAGTGGCTTCCTCCAAGGCATCAATCATACGTTGCTCGCCAAACTGAGCATGCTTTTTGTCCTCTGCCTCTGTCAGTCCGTCGGTATAAAGGAAGATAGTTGTGTCGGGCTCAAGTTTTATATACTGGCTGGTGAAAGTCCAGTCGGAGTCAACACCCACGGGGATATTCGGATCTACTGTGAGGAAAGAGACAACAGCTTTTCCATCATCACCCTTTCTGACCAAGATTGGCGCATCGTGCCCGGCATTACAATAACTCAGCTCACCCGTCGTGAGGTTCAGAATGCCGACGAAGAGCGTCACGAACATCATCGACTCGTTGCGGCTGGCCTGCGACTCGTTAATGGTTGATATAATACGACTGGGGCGACTCTCGTTAGCCGACAAGGTGCGGAACTGCGCACTGTTAACCGCCATTACCAAAGATGCCGGAACGCCCTTGCCCGAAACGTCGCCAATACAGAAGAACAGATGCTCGTCGCGGATAAAAAAGTCGTACAAATCACCGCCCACCGCCTTGGCTGGATTCAGCATTCCGTAGACATCGATATCCTTCCGCTTGGGATTAGCCGGGAACGGCTTGGGCAACATCGACATCTGTATGTTACGGGCGATATTGAGCTCTCTCTCCATAGATGCATTCTGGGCTGTGGTGGTCGTAAGTTGCTTGATATACTTTGCCAATGAGTGCTGCATATCCTCGAAAGAGTCGCGCAACATATGAATTTCATCGTTATTCTTGATACTAGGAAGAGGCGTGTCAAACCGTCCTTGCGCTACCTCGCCTGCCGATGCAGCCAAGTGCTTCAATGGTTTGGTGGCTTTCCTGATATAATAATAGCAGATGACGAAGATGAGGATCAAGCCTATCAGGATGTGCAACAAAATGAGAAAGCCTATCACAAGACCGGAAAACAAAAGCGTCTTGACCGGCACAACGATACCCATGGACCAACCTGCCCGTTTCAGCGGTGCATAGAAGATGCAAGAACTGATTCCATCTACGTTGGTGAATTGGTAACCAGTCTCACCAGCCAGCATCTTTTGGCGAATCTTCTTGAAACTCCTATTCGAAGTAGAGTCGTTACTTGACGAGGAACTCTTTTTTAGGATGCGGTCCTTGTCGGGATGTGCGATATACTCACCATTACGCCCAATGATGAAGCTGTACGTCAAATAGCTTTTATCGTCATTCCTCCCAGAGAACAACCCATGTTCGTTCTCTTTTCTGTCAGTCTCATTGATTTGTTCGGAAAGCCACTCCAACGAGAAATCCGCAGCGAAGACGCCAACCGTTTTTCCGTGTCTGTCGTGGATGGGCAGCGAGTAGGTGCAAAGCATCTCGCGAGCACCCACCTCGTCGAAATAAGGATCAGACCAATAGCCGCCCTCCTCAGTGAGCGCCTTTTTATACCAGGGCGACTTGTGGTAGTCGTGCTCTGCCGAACCGATTTGCACCATCTCGACAGTACTATCGCGTCTGACAACATACGGCTCGAACCATCTACCCAGCTTGGGGTAATAATCAGGGATGAAGGCTGCCGCAAAACCTTTGATGTGAGGATTCAGTTTCAACTCGTTCTTCAACGCAGTATATACTTCTGCCGGACTGCTGAGACACTGTTCAATCTCATCGACGTTGTTGGCAGCAGACACCTCTACCGACGACAACATGATGTAAACCTTATCGTTGGTAATCTCGACAATATCTGCATAATGCTCGTTGGACAGAGCCGTCATGCCCGAGATGGCCAACAAGGACACCATCAAGGAGATGATGGTCATAATCAGCCACACGACCAACACAATACGGTGGGTCAGTCGTTTGGAGAAGGATTTGAATTGTTTTCTCATTTCTTCAGTGCGGCGTAAACGTTTGTCAAACTAAACTCTGTGCAAAGATACAAAAAAAACGCAGGTAACCATAGAAAACTGCAAAAACTACACTATTTCCACCACATAGACCGTGTTTTCTGAAACTCTAAACCTGATATCACGCCCGGCAAACGGCATACCGTATATGCGCTGAGGGTCAGCATGATAATGCGGACGGGGGTCAAGCGAGAGAATGCTGACCAGCGCCGTCTGCTCCTCAGCCGAGAAATGCCGACGCAAATCGTCAGGGAAATCCACCTCCAACTGCTTCCACCCCGTATCGTCCGTAAAGCCTGCGCGGGCATCGGGGTGAGCATCCGCATAAGGGATATAGGGTTTCACATCGTAGATGGGCGTTCCGTCCATCAGGTCTGCCCCCAGCACATGAATCACGCCCTGCTCCACCCTGTCAACACGTACGCAGGAGAGCCCCAGTCCGTTAGGACGAAAGGGAGAGCGGGTGGCAAACACGCCCATGCGCTTGTTACCGCCCAGTCGCGGAGGACGCACGGTAAGCGGAGCCTGGGCAGCCGAATCGTTCTCCGAGAATCCCCAGATGAGCCACAAATAATCGAAGCCCTCAATACCCCGCAAGGCCTCAGGATGGTTATATGGCTCTTCAAACACAATACGACCACGGAGTTCCTCAACGAGTCCGCTCTGCCGCGGAATCCCGAACTTACTGGTCAGGGGCGAGCGGAAATGGGCAATGGGTTCTATCTGCTTCATGCTTGCAAAGATAATGAAATTCTCCATTCAATGTGCAGAGTTACCCCGTTTTTTATTCCCGGATGGGATGAAAAGACAAAAGCACCTCCACATATCTCCCATCAATCACTATAACTCCCATCTAAAGAAAAGAAATGCAACTCGGGCTTGTTGGAGGGCAACTCGGGCTTGCTGGAGAGCAACTCGGCGGGTGCGGAGATGCACTCTTGTCTTTTCCTCATTCCGGTTCAAAACCACATACTCGATTCAGGTATCAGGTTTAACTACTTTCCATCAAAAGATGTACCTCAGCATAAAAAAGAAAAAAAATTCTTTTGTTCTGCCCTCGGTTTTCATTATCTTTGCAGCAGGAAGGGGGCGGACGATTGTTATTCCCCCAAACAAACATATCTTCTTAACTCCAAACTAATAATAACAAAATGGAAAATATGAGATACGGTCATTTCGACGACGCTCACCGTGAGTATGTCATTACCGAACCGCGTACGCCTTGGCCCTGGATCAATTACCTGGGTAACGAGGATTTCTTCTCGCTCATCTCGAACACTGCCGGCGGCTACTCGTTCTACAAGGACGCCAAGTTCCGCCGCATCACCCGCTACCGCTATAATGGCGTGCCTATGGACAACGGCGGGCGATATTTCTACATCCGTGAGTACGCCACCAACAACGAGGAGGGAGCCCAAGCCACAGAACTGCACGACGGCATGGGACCTGTATGGTCGCCGGGCTGGAAGCCCATGAAGACGCCGCTCGACTTCTACGAGTGCCGCCACGGCATGGGCTACACACGCATCACTGGCAGAAAAGACGACGTGGAGTGCTCGGTGCTGTTCTTCGTGCCATTGAAGAAGTGGGCGGAGGTGCAGAAACTGACGCTGAGGAATCTTTCGCAGAACGTGAAACACCTGAAACTGTGCTCGCTGGAGGAGTGGTGTTTGTGGAACGCCGCCACCGACATGGAGAACTTCCAGCGCAACTTCTCGACGGGCGAGGTGGAGATTGAGGGAAGCACCATCTACCACAAGACCGAATACCGCGAGCGCCGCAACCACTATGCCTTCTACCACGTGAACACGGTGATACAGGGCTTCGACACCGACCGCGAGTCGTTCGTAGGTCTGTACAACGGTTTCGACGAGCCGGAGGCCGTGATGGAGGGCCGTCCGCGCAACAGCCACGCCCACGGGTGGAGTCCTATCGCGTCGCATTACATAGAGGTGGAGCTACAACCGGGCGAGGCGAAAGACTTCGTGTTCCTGCTGGGATATGTGGAGAACGAGCAGGAGGAGAAGTTCTCAGCGCCACAGGTCATCAACAAGGCAAAGGCGCACGCCCTCATCGGGCAGCTGGACACCAGCGAGAAGGTGGACAAGGCCTTCGACGAGCTGCAAGCCTACTGGAACGACCTGCTGAGCATCTATCGCGTGAGCACCGGCAACGACAAGCTGGACCGCATGGTGAACATCTGGAACCAATACCAATGCATGGTGACCTTCAACTTCTCGCGCTCGGCCTCGTTCTTCGAGAGTGGTATCGGACGCGGGATGGGCTTCCGCGACTCGAACCAGGACCTGGTGGGATTTGTCCATCAGATTCCCAGCCGGGCACGCCAGCGCATCATCGACATCGCCTCGACACAGTTCCCCGACGGCGGCTGCTACCACCAGTACCAGCCCCTGACCAAGCGCGGCAACAACGATATCGGCGGCGGATTCAACGACGACCCGTGCTGGCTGATCTTCGGAACGGCCGCCTACCTGAAAGAGACCGGCGACTTCTCGATACTCGACGAGATGGTGCCCTTCGACAACCAGCCGGGAACGGAGGTGACGCTGTTCGAGCACCTGAAGGTGTCGATGAACCACGTCATCAACAACCTCGGACCGCACATGCTCCCGCTCATCGGCCGTGCCGACTGGAACGACTGCCTGAACCTGAACTGCTTCTCCTGGGATCCGAACGAGAGTTTCCAGACCACAGAGAACAAGAGCGAGGGAACGAAGGCAGAGAGCGTGATGATTGCCGGTCTGTTTGTGGTGACGGGCAAGGAGTACGTGGCACTTTGCCGCAAACTTGCCAGTTCGGCATGTGGCGACGCTATCGCCACCTACACAGCCGAGGCCGACCGCATGCAGGCAGCCGTGGACGCTATGACTGAGGCCGTGAAGCGCGACGGCTGGGACGGCGAGTGGTACTTGCGCGCCTACGACTATTTCGGACGCAAGATAGGCAGCCGCGAGTGCGAGGAAGGCAAAATATTCATCGAGAGCCAGGGATGGTGCACAATGGCTGAGATTGGCGCCGACGAGGGTATGGTGGCGAAGAGCCTCGACTCGGTGAAGAAATACCTGGAGTGCGAGCACGGCATCGTGCTGAACAACCCGGCATTTACCAAATACATCTATGAGTATGGCGAGATCTCCAGCTATCCCGAAGGCTACAAAGAGAACGCCGGCATCTTCTGCCACAACAACCCGTGGGTGATTATCGGAGAGACGCTGGCTGGCCGCGGCGACGACGCCTGGGCACACTACGCCAAGATCCTGCCCTCGTATGTCGAGGAGAAATACCAGACGCTGCATAAGGTGGAGCCTTACGTGAACTGCCAGATGGTGGCAGGCAAGGACGCCGCAAGGCCCGGTGAGGGTAAGAACTCGTGGCTGACGGGTACTGCCGCATGGATGTGGCTGACGGTAAGCCAGTACATCCTGGGCGTGAAGCCGCAATACGACGGCCTGCAGATTGACCCGTGTCTGCCGCAGACAGCCAGGGAATACACGGTCTGTCGTAAGTTCCGCGATGCGGAGTACGAGATTGTGGTGAGGAATCCTGACGGCCGCCAGAAAGGCGTGAGCCGGATGACCGTCGACGGCGAGGCGGTTAAGGGCAACCTGATTCCCTATAGCGAGGGCAAGCACCATGTGGAGGTGGTAATGTAAAGACGTACCGAGATGAACTACGATAACAGCCAAGTACGGCGCCAGGATAGGCTGCTGGACGAGCAACGGGCGTGGGAGCTGCTGCGGGAGAGCGAGTATGGAGTGCTCTCGATGATCAGTGAGGAAGGCACGCCCTACGGCATCCCCGTTAATTATGTGTGGGACGGGCAGGACGCAATCTATATCCATTGTGCGCCCGAGGGCCGTAAGCTGCGCGCGCTCGAGGTTCATCCCAAGGTGTCGCTCATCGTGGTGGGACGTGTGAACCTGTTGCCCAGCCGGTTTACCACCGAGTATGAGAGCATTGTCGTTGAGGGCAAGGCGCATCTGCACCTGCCGGAGGACGAACGTCGACAGGCCCTTCGGCTCCTGTTGGAGAAGCTCTCACCCGACGACCTGACCGTAGGTCTGAAGTACGCTGAAAAGTCGTTCCACAGAACGGAAGCTATCCGGATTGACATCATCAAGATGAGCGGTAAATCAAAAAGAGTGCTGGCCTGAGGACTGGCACTCTTTCTGTTTGGTAACTTTTTAAATGATAGCTCGCTGCTGAAATCTCTTAGTAGCTCCTTATATGATTCCTCCGCATGCGGAAGGCGGTTTACCTTTTCTTATAAATACAGTTATTGTAGGTGTAACGGCGCACACTGTCGTTCGTGACTAAAATCGTACGGAGCACGATGAGCAGCGAGTCGTTGCGGCACATCATCACCCGCGGCAGATGCTCTCTCCACAACGAGTCCTGGGCGATGCGGTCGCTGATAGGGTCGTCGATTACGACTTTCTTACGACTGTCTCTGACCACAAACCGCCCCTTCTCGATGCTGGACGTATAGTCGTCGGCTATCGCCATCACTCGGTACTCGCCTAAATCGACAGGGGTAGTCAGCTCGTACCATTCAGACAAATCGGGGACGAGTTCCTCCCGTTGGTAATTGAACTGATACTCGTGCATGTTCCACACACCGTATTTTCTCTTAAACTTGTCTGCCTCCATCCCAGAGTGCACGTAGCCGATCACGTTGCAGGCCTCACGGTAGCGCTCACACAACACGCTGTCGCGGACAATGGTTGAGACAGGTATCTCGGGCAGCAGCTTACCCGTACGCGGGTCTTTCAGCCTCAGCTCACTCATCAACTGCTGCATGCGTCCGGTCTGGCAACACAGTCCGATGCTTTTCGCCGAAATGCCGGGTATGTAGGTGAACAGGATAATGGCAAAGCCGAACAACACCACCATGAGCTGGAACCGGCGAGTGCGGCGCCACAAGAGCATCAGCACGAACAGGGTCATCAGCACGCCTGCCACCATCAGGTAGAAACGGCTTTCCGTGAAGCTGTACATGCGGATACGATAAAACGAGCCTATCCAGTACATGATGAGCGGCGGAATGGCTATCCACGTGAAATGACGGTAGAACCAATCGAAATACCGCTTGTCGAGCACATACTGGGCCAGACAGCCCACGAGCGCAGCCGTGATGAAGCCCATCACCAGCCAAGCCACGCCGCCTTTCGGCAGATTCCACTCGAAGGCAATCTTGATGAAATAGACGTAGAGGATGACCGTGTAAATCACGATGGCAGGCGAGAGAATGTAATTCAGAATGATCTGAATCACCTTGGCAGGCTCGCTGACCTCATTCTCTCCGCGCGAGATGAGGGTGCAACAAATCTGCGGGGCCACGGCAAACCAGATGAACTCGTAGATATACTCGTATACATGGTGGAAGCTCAGGCTGAAGATATACTCTACCGACCCTACGATGGCCACCACAGCCATAGTGAGGATAGCCGAGAGCAGCAAGCCGAAGAACAACTGGGTGACCACATGGAGCACATGAGCGCCAAACGGCCGGTTGTCCATGCGCCGCGTGCCTACAATGAGCAGGATGGCGGCCAGAACATAGGTGAAATAGAAACCGTATGTCCATAGAAACGGCTTGAGGTTGAGCGCCATCAACGGCAGGAACAGCAGTCCGGAAAATGCATAGAGCCAGCGATTCACCTTTCCCAGATAGAATGTCAATACCAAGAGCGGAACAAAGAAGAACAAGATGTCTTGATTCACGTCGCTCACTTGGCTGCCCACCGTCTCGTCCCAGGTCTTGTATGCCGTGTGCCAGGCGGCAATTCCGAAGAACACCAGCCCCAAGGCAGCCTCAACGGGAAACTTCCTCGGACTGCGCAACAATTGCCGTAACAATGCTTTCAGTTTGTCCATTTTCCAATCAATAAGGGATTAACGGCTCAAAGGTCGTAAAATAAGGAAAAGAAACCAAGATATGTCCTGCTTTTTTATTGTAATTTAAGCCTTTGCAAGGTTCTTTTATCATGACAAAACGGCAGAAGGAAGTGCCTTTTTGTCTGTCTTCGCGTGGTGGGCATAGAGTTTGAGCGGAGAAAGATAGAAAATAAAAACGAAAAAAAGAAAGGAGCTAAAAATGACTTTAGACAAATTTACGATTAAGGCGCAGGAGGCCGTACAGGAATCGGTCAATACCGCGCAACGAGCCGGACAGCAGAGCATCGAGCCGATTCACCTGCTGAAAGGCGTTATGGAGAAAGGAAAGGACGTGACGACGTTCATCTTCCAGAAGCTGGGGGTGAACGGCGCACATATTGAGCAGCTCGTCGACAACGAGATCCAGCACCTGCCTCGTGTGCAGGGAGGACAGCCTTACCTGTCGGGCGACGCCAACAACGTGCTGGTAACGGCAGAGGATATGGCGCACAAGATGAACGACGAGTTTGTGAGCATCGAGCCTATCCTGCTGGCTTTGCTGCACGTCAACTCTACCGCCAGCCGCATCATGAAAGACGCCGGCATCAACGAGAAGGACATGCTGGCCGCCATCCGCGAGCTCAGGCAGGGCGACAGCGTGAAGTCGCAGAGTGGCGACGAGAACTACCAGGCTCTGGACAAATATGCCAAGAATCTGGTGGCTGAGGCAAGAGCCGGCAAGCTGGACCCGGTGATCGGCCGTGACGACGAAATCCGCCGTCTGCTTCAGATTCTGAGTCGCCGTACGAAGAACAATCCTATCTTGATAGGTGAGCCGGGCACGGGTAAGACCGCCATCGTCGAGGGACTGGCCCAGCGTATCGTGCGGGGCGATGTGCCCGAGAACCTGAAGAACAAGCAGCTGTTCTCGCTCGACATGGGTGCGCTCGTGGCAGGTGCGAAGTATAAAGGTGAGTTTGAGGAGCGTCTGAAGGGTGTCATCAAGGAGGTGACCAAGAGCGAGGGGCGCATCATCCTCTTCATCGACGAGATTCACACGCTGGTGGGAGCCGGCGGTGGCGAGGGCGCCATGGACGCCGCCAACATCCTGAAGCCGGCCTTGGCGCGCGGCGAGCTGAGGGCGATTGGTGCCACCACGCTCAACGAGTATCAGAAGTATTTCGAGAAGGACAAGGCCCTGGAGCGGCGCTTCCAGACGGTGATGGTCGATGAGCCCGACGAGCTGAGTGCCATCTCCATCTTGCGTGGATTGAAAGAGCGCTACGAGAACCACCACAAGGTGCGTATCCAGGACGATGCCTGTATTGCCGCCGTGCAACTCTCCGAGCGCTACATCAGCGAGCGTTTCCTGCCCGACAAGGCCATCGACCTGATGGACGAGGCCGCCGCCAAGTTGCGAATGGAGCGCGATAGCGTGCCGGAGGAGCTTGACGAGATCAGCCGTAAGCTGGCCCAGCTGGAGATAGAGCGCGAGGCCATCAAGCGCGAGGGCGACGAGCCGAAGATTGCCCAGCTGGACAAGGAGATAGCCGA
>JAEEXN010000138.1 GCA_016291595.1 Prevotella sp. | reverse complement strand
CCGTCTGCACAAACATACCACCACTACCGCAGGCAGGAGCAAGCATCACGCCCTGCTTAGGCTCCAGTACATTTACCAGCATTTTTACCAGTGACTTAGGCGTGAAGAAAACACCATCATCGCTGGCTACTGCCTTGGCAAACTTAGAGAGGAAGTATTCGTAGATACGCCCTATCACGTCGCCCCCTACTTCATCGATGGTCTTATTGTTGAAGATACGCAGCAACTCGCGCAGGAGTTCATCTGAGAAGTTGGTGTAGGTCTTAGGCAGAATACCGATGAGCTGTTCGCTCTGGTCTTCCACCAGCTGCATGGCATTGTTCACAGCCTCGCCTAAGGAGTTGATATCGTTACCGTCTTTCGTCTTTAATCCAGCAGCGATGATATTATCCGGCAGATTCACCAGATAGTCGAACTGGGCTTCCTTAGGGAGATAGAGGGCACTCTTAGCTGCAAAGTCGCTGGGTTCAACAGGCATCACTCGCCCACCACGCATGGGGCGGCTCTGCAGAATCTCTGCTTCAACCATCTTATATCTACTATAGGCATAACGCAGGAAGAGCAGGGCCAATACTGGCATACAATACTGGTTGCTCGTCAGCTTACTTCCCTGACGCAGCAAATCAGCAGATTCCCACAGCTCTGCTTCAAGTTTTCTTATGTTTATCATTAATTTTGTTTTTACGATTTTAATATTGATTGCAAAGATACGAAAAAGAAATGATAAAAGAGAATTTTTTTGATGAAAAATGAAAAGCATCTTTTTCGGCTATCTTATGTATGGCAGAGAATGGCAGATGTCGGGCGGGAAATTGGTGTTTCTTGGGGGGATGGAGGGAAAGGCGGGACATGAATTTTTGGGTTTGGACCGTATTTTATGGAAAAAAAGCAAAGAATGTTTGCTCATATAGTTCTTTATTACTAATTTTGTAGGCACAATGTAAACAAAAACAACATAGGCAAGGGGACGTGTTGACTAGACTTTCGGCACAAATCTAAGCCAACAGAAACAACAAGAAAAAATGGAGAATAACAGAAAAAAGGCCAACACCTTTTTAAAACTCTTCGTGCCGGAATTCAGGAACGAAGCAATGAGAATCGTGAGGGATTGTGATCAGGTTAGCGAGGCTACGAAGTCAACAAATCCAAGAGATTTAGTTAAACTGGAGTTTAAATTTAAGCCCGGAATGAAATGGAAAGTGTACCAACGTCTTGTTTGGGGCATCGCCAATAAATGTCTATCCGTCAGTCAGCCTGAACTGATTGCTTATCTGGCAGAAAACACCAATCTGGCCTCTAACGAAAACATCAAAACGAGGAAGGACACGATCAAGCGCGCACTTAATAGACGTAAAAAAATTTACCATCAATAACTATGTTTAATCATCAATTATCACTACTAAGTCACAGTAAGGACACTTGCCCGCAACGGATGACCATTCAGCAAGTGGCCGAGAACATTAAAAACGGTGAATGGCCGCCGGGCTACCAGCCTGTACTGATGGTACAGGGCGTGTATGAAGGTGGCATCCATCAGAAAGACCTCACGTGTTTATCACAGCTCTCAGCAGCCGTGTTCAGTCATCTAGACCACGACAGTATGGCGAAGCTCCGTGAAGAGGCGCGTGACGACCCGCACACTCTGATGCTGTTCACGGTAGCCGACAGTCTCGTTATCCTCTACCCTTACGAACTCGATCAGGGTTACGAACTCCGGCTCCAGTGTCAGTTCTACAGGAAGGCCTTTCTCTACGGCAACGATTACTATGAGCAGCTGTTGGGCGCACAGTCGGTAAAGAAGGGCAAGGATGCCAGCAGGTGTATTCCCCTGGCCCGCGACGGTGACGCCTATTACAACCCTATGGCCGACCCTTTCCTGGTTTGGGAGATCAAGGAAGGGTGCAGGCGGCAGACCAGTCGGGTCAAGAGCCGGGAGGGGCTGAGAGAACGCAAGGAGAACTACAGGGAGATGTATATGAGCTCTGAGGAGATTGAAGAATGGCTGAGTCGGCATATAGAGCTGCGCCATAACCTGATTACACGACGGCGGGAATACCGCTGGCTGGAGGACGGGGCCGTGGAAGGCAGCGGGGCGTGGCTCAACTTTGATGACAAAACGCTCAACACCCTCTATCGGCATATCAGCAAGGTGAAGAATGTGAAGCGCGACGTGATAGACCATCTGGTGGGCTCTGACTTCGTGAAAGACTTCAACCCGTTCCAGGCTTATTTCGACAGTCTGCCGTCGTACGACGGCGATGACTATATCCTCAGCACTGCTGCAGGTGTGGGCATTGAGGGCGACTTCGACGACTGGCGCATCTTCGTGGAGTGTTTCCGTAAGTGGCTCGTCGCGATGGTGGCGTCGTGGCTCAATCCCGAAGTCGTGAACCACATGATACTGGTGTTTATCGGTAAGCAGGGCATCTACAAGACCACTTGGATGAACCATCTGCTGCCTCCCGAACTGCGCAGCTACTTCAGCACCCAGATGGGAATAGGTCGTACCGACAAGGATGCGTTGTTGGCCATGTCGCAATATGGCTTGATATGCTGTGAGGAGCTCGACACCATGAGCAGGCGCGAGATGAACGAGATGAAGCGTGCCATCACGCTCTCGTACATCGACGCACGCCCTGCCTACGGCCGTTACGTAGAGCACCGTCCGCACATCGCATCGTTCTGCGGCACGGGCAACAACGAGAAGTTTCTGAACGACCCTACGGGCACCCGTCGTTGGCTGGCCTTCAAGGTCGAGCACATCGAGTCGCCCATACGCCAGCCCTTCAACTACAAGGGCATCTATGCACAGGCTTACTATCTGTACCGCAACAGATTCCAGTACTGGTTCTCCGACAACGACACCGTGGCCATCGACAAGCGTAACAACCGCTTCAAGGTGGCCAACATCGAGAAGCAGCTGGTATATCGCTACTATCGTCTGCCAAGTGGCGGCGACACCGGTGAGTTTATCGACACCGGCACAGCCCTGCAGCAGATGTCGGGTAACATCGCCCATAAGCTGCACATCGAGGCGCTCGATCAGGCTTTTCTCGAACTGGGATTCCAGAGTGTCGAGTGCGACGGCATGCACGGCTATCTGGCCGTCAGACGCATGCCCGAGGAGATCAACGCCCTGGGGCGTCAGATGGCCCACATGATAAAGACGGATACCGATTCTGCAGAGCCGTTCTGAAAAACAGCCAAACTTTCTCCTGCGTACGTACGTGAACTCAGTCAGTAGCAGAAAAGTTCCTGTACGTACGCGCGGAAAGTTTTTCAAAAAACCTAAATGACACAACAGATTATGAAAGCAATGACTAAAAGTGAACTGGCCTATAAGGCAGGCGTGAGCGTCGACACGCTGAGGGAGTGGCTGAAGCCTCATGCAGAGCAGTTGGAGGCCATGGGACTGAAAGCAAATGCCCGTGTGCTGCCACCAAACGTTGTGATGTTTCTCGCTGAGAAATACTGCATCGACATCGACGATTAACATGGGTTATCTCGACTTATGCGGCTTATCTCGACCTGCGTGGCCTAAAGCCGGAAGCGCCCTCCGAAATGTTGTAACTTTGCCGTTGCAAACAAGGAGAGAGTCGCAACCCGACCGACAGTAAGGCGCCGACTGAGTGAGGGTTTCATTACGACTAAGTGGTAGTTTCATTACGACAATCCCATAGTTTCATTACGACAATCTCTGAGTCACTGCACTCAAGTTTCTAAGTTTTTTAATTCTAAATTCAAAAATCATGGCAGTAAAGAATCCTCAGTTCGGAATCAACCTCAGAAAGAACGAAAACCCGCTGAACGCCGCTTACGGCAAGTACTATCCTAAACCTCAGGAGAAGGAGACCATCTCGCTCGACGGTCTGACCCGTCACATGGCAGAGCACAACAGCATCTACGGTGCCGACGTGATCGAGGGCGTGCTCAAGAAGATGTCGGGATGCATCGTCGAGCTCCTGTCGCAGGGCAACCCCGTGAAGATTGACGGGCTCGGCACGTTCATGCCTACCATCGAGGCAGAAAAGAACGGCATCACCAGGGAGGAGCTGTTGGCAGGCAAATGGAATGCTTCGGTTTACATCAAGGGTGTCCATATCCGATTTATCCCCGAGGGCACTGGCGAGGCTAATATCACGTCACGCGTGTTCAAGAGCAAGTGTGCCCTTGCGACCTATGGCGTGGAGGAGAAGATCGACCTCACACCCAGTGAGACGAATCCGAAGAACAAGAAGTATGGTAAGAAGGTAACGCCGCTGGCTGACTGGATTCTCCAGCAGCAGTCAGCCACCTCTTCCGGAGAGTAGTGTTTCAAGGGGCTTGCCCTGCAAAAAAGAAGAATGTTTAATTTAAGAATTTCAGCTTTATGATTAAATTGAAGAAAACGCAGATCGGGAAGATCCTGAAGTTCATCGGATCGATGATTGCCCTGGTGATAACAACCTTCTTTGCACAGTCGTGCATCAAATGATGAGAACCATCACTCTGATTGTGATTCACTGTTCGGCAGTGAAACCCGACCAGACTTCTTCGGCCGCTCAGATCGACACATGGCACCGCCAGCGGGGTTTCCACCTCGGCATCGGCTACCACTACGTGGTCCGTCGTAACGGACAGATTGAGCCCGGTCGTCCGGAATACATGGTGGGCGCCCACTGCCAGAACCACAACAGCCACTCCATCGGCGTGTGCTACGAGGGCGGGCTCGACGCCCGAGGTCAACCCGCCGACACCCGCACGGAGGAGCAGAAAGTAGCGCTGCGCAGGTTGCTTAAAGACCTGCGCGGGCGCTACCCCCGGGCGCTCATCGTGGGTCATCACGACCTGAACCCGCACAAGGCCTGTCCGTGTATCGAGAATGTAGTTGGTGAATATCTCAACTGTTAAAGAATCATAATTCATACTCAGGACATGCAGTATTCAGCAGGGCTGAGAGGTTATAAAGATAGTAGTAAACCCCTAAAACTTAACAGAATATGAGAAAAATCAT
>JAEEXN010000044.1 GCA_016291595.1 Prevotella sp. | reverse complement strand
ATGCTCTGCGCCGTATTCATCATCTGTTTAGATTCTTAAATTGTTTACAGTTATAACAACCTGATGTTGCAAAGATACGCATAAGCGAGCACAAATGCCAAAAAACTCTTTTTAATTTGCTTTGTCATCCTTAAATGTCCCTTTTGCTTACGCCGTTTCCCCGATTAGCGGGACAACTCAAATATTTTGAAACAGTGAGAGATAATTTATAGTCGGTTCTTTTCGTCGTTACCAGCACCCGTACCCTTGTATTTCGAGCGGGTGGTATTGAAGTTATAGGTTACTTGCAGGCTGATGCCGCGTGTCATACTATGGTTATTACAGTCCTTACTGTTCTCTACGCTATGTGTACGCATCTTCCACTTCTCCATGTTGGTGTTGAAGATGTCGTTGATGGTGAGATTGAAGGCCAGTGCGCCATTGAAGAAACTCTTGTAGGCTTGTGCACTGACAGTCCATAAATCATCCACTTCCTGTGAGACGTTGTCATGACTCGAGACATAGCGGCCACGCAGGCCTAGCCAGCAGGATTTGTCGATGACAAATCTGTTGTTTAGGGCAACGGTGATGGCAGGACGTCGCAGGTTGGTGACAAAACCATATTTCTTGGCATCGAAGAACTGATGGACATAGCCCAGTTCAAGATTAGGACGATATCGCCCGAACTTAGGCTGAAGCACGAGCGATGCCACAACCTCTTGCTTGTGGTCGATGTTGATAAAAGTGGCGTATGCTATCTCCTGGGTGCCATAGAGTTCGTTCTTCCAGAGCATGAAGTCTTTTTGATATCGATAACTGAGGCTGAGATTGAGCCATTGCCAATTGAGCATCGTCTCCAATGTATGGTAGATGGCTGGTTGTAGTTCGGGATTGCCTCCCTCATAAACATAGCGGTTGTCATACTGCTGATAACTGCGTAACTGACCGTAACTTGGTCGGCGGGTTTTCTTCGAATAGGCAAACTGCAGACCCCACTTGCCTTTGTTCCATGACGCTGAGAGATTGGGGTATAGTCCACTATAGCGACGGCTGACAGCATTGTCCAGAATGCCATAGTTGTAGTAGTCGGAGTGTACGTATTCATAACGTACTCCAGCCTCTAATGACCAATGCCCTAACTGCTGGTTGTATGAGGCAAAGCCCGCATAATTGTTTTCCTTGATTTCGTTATCCGACTCGGCAATATAACCTTCTGGATTATGGTTGTCGGCATTCACATGTGAACAGGTCAATTCTGTTCCGAATGAGAGTTCCCCATGCGGCAGTTTGCAGGCTGCAATCAGTTTGCCGGCATAGAGACGGCTGTCTTGAGTGGAACTGGTATGGATGATGCGGCTGTCGTACTCCTGGCTGTTCTCTCGGATGAGTTGTCCTCTGTCCACAATTGTATGCACAAACGAGCCATCTGCATTGAGACCCCAACTGCCCACCTTGCCCGTATAATAAGCATTGGCATTGTGATAGACCACATCCCAGTCGCGTGTGTCGCTCGACTTCACTGCGCCTTGCTCCTTGTCATCGTAATAAACGGTATAGTCGGAAGTTTGCTGACCGTTATACTTTACTGTTTTCTGGTATCTGTAGGAGGCTCCGATGGAGTGATTGGCATCGAAGTCATAACTGAGTTTGAAGTCTGGGATGAAGGATTGCGTGCGGTCTGTGAACAAGCCGTGCTGCATAGTCTTCGTGTCATGGTCATTCATATGCAATGTGCTGCCGAAATGATTATCCTCTCCAATGTAGTTGTTGACGAAATAGGGATAGAAGTTCATCTCCAGTCCGCTCTTCCTGTAGGTCATTGATACTCCTGCTGCATTAGCGAACTCGTGGAAATAGCTTCCTCTTGCTATGCTGTAGAGGCTGAAACCGTCACCGCGCCGTCTGATAGTGTTGATGCGAATGACGGAGCCTAATGTGGCATCATATCGTGCTCCGGGCATCGTAATGACCTCCACAGACTTGATGTCCTTTGAGGTCAGTTGCTCCAACTCGCCCTTGTTTCGCATCTTTTTGCCGTTGATGTAAATCTCTGGTTTGCCTTTGCCGAACACTTCCACACCCCCATTGGCGGTAACATTGACACGTGGCAGTTGCGACAGTACGTCAAGGGCGGAACCAGCATCGGCCAATAGTGTGTTCTGCACATCGATCTCCATGCCGCCTGAAATCATTTTCATGGTGGGTTTGTAACCTTTTACGGTCACATTTTTCAGTTTGTAGCTGTCTGGCCGCATACTGATGGTTCCCACTTCGGACTTTTCGCACAGCATGAAGAGCGTTTTGTAACCAACGTATGAGATGCGGGCAAGTACAGCCCCCTCCCGGCCTCCCCCGATGGGGGTAGGAGTTTCATAAGGAATAGCGAAGTAGCCGCTCTCATTTGAGACACCGCCACTAAGCAGCGTGGAGTCGGCGGGATTGAGAAGGGCAACATTGGCGTAGGCTACAGGCCGTCCCTGTTCATCGACGATGGTACCCGTGAGATGCCGGTCGGTCTTGTAGGTGCATTCCACGGTGATGACAGAGTCGGTGGCGATAATCCGTATGGGATAGAAACCGATAATCTGTTCGAGGGCATCGGGAATGGACTTATGCCTGATTTCGGTGGTGACGCGGTAGTCCTCGAGGTCGTTGTACATAAAATTAATAATGTACTTGCGTGACAGCTGGTTCAGGTCGCGCAACACTTCCGACATCGACACATTCTGGTAGCTCCTGCTAATTCTCTGGGCAGAAAGCGTAGTGATGGTGCATAGTAACACAAAGAATAAGACAATCCGTTTCATTTCACAATCAGCTTGTTGTCTTTCACTACGATGTTGATACTCTCAAACTGGTTCAACTGGTCGACAACCGTCTGTAAGGAAGATTCCTTTTTCCAAACGAAATAGAACCGTAGCTGGCGGACCCGCTCGTTTTCAACCTCCATGTCCAGATGGTGACAGACGGCAATCTGGCCGACAATCTTGTCGAGCGAAACATTGTCGAAAACTACCGGCTCAGCAGTGGCGATGGTGTCAGTCTGTTCGCGTTGAGGTGTTGATAGTTGCGCTTTTGCAGGTGCTGTAGTCTGTTCTGATTTGGGCAAGACAGGTTGCTGATGCAGTCTTGTAAAATGAATGGCTGCAAGGGCAATGCCCGACACCAGGAGCAAGCCGATGAATGAGGCGGCCAACTTGAGAGGGGAGAAGTGTCTTTTCTGAGGTGAAGGGTGAGAGGTGAGGGATTGAAGTCTTTCCCATTCAGTATTGATTTCCTCGTCGCTGATGTCATGTTGCAGGTCGAAGGCACTCTGTGTCTTGGCCATCAGCATGTATAGTTCGCGACATTCCGGGTCGGCAAGAATGTCGTTCCACTGCTGGTCTGTATAATTGTTAGGTTGCTCCATCATGCGGAGCAGTAGTTCTGTATTGTCCATCGTGTTAATCGTTATTGATGTGTTTACGTAACTGGTTGAGCGCATTGCGCAGATGTTTATAAACGGTGGTCTCGCTGACGCCCAGCTGCTGGGCAATGTCACGGAAGGTGTGGCCGTCGCGAAAGTGCAGTTCAATAATCTCCCGGCAGACGGGCGGCGTGAGCCGGCTGATGCCTTCGGTCAGCATGTCCAGTTCCTCGGCAAAGTGCTTGGCAGGAGTGGTGTCGATGTCTGTGTCGAGCATGTAGAGCCGGGCTATGCGTTCTTGAATCTTCCGGTTGCGGATTACGTTCATACATCTGTTTCGTACGCAAGTGAGCAGAAACGCCTCTGCGGTGTCTTCCCGCACATCGCGCGAGTCGGCGAGAAGCTGGGCAAAGATGTCGTGCACCACGTCTTTGCTTTCCGCATCATCGTGCAGAAACAGGATGGCCAGCCGGTACATCTGCCGATAATGCCGCATGAACAGCGTCTGAATGTGTTGTGTCCTGTTTGTCATACACTTTATATACACACGAAGAACGATTTACTAAACCCCCGAGGGGGATTTTTTTTTGATTTAAGTTGCAAAGATAGTGTTTTTCTGGTTCTTTTTGGCGGTTCATTTATCAAGAGTCATAAAAAAACGTTTCAGAAGGCAGTACTGGTTGCCTTCTGAAACGAGAGATAATTGGAAAAAAGACGATTACTTTCTGTAGTTTTCAGTCTGTGTAAGGGTATAGAGGCGGCTTAGTCGTCTATGGCGATGAGCATTCCTTTCTTGTTGAATTTCAGCTCGAGATCGTTAGACAGCTCTATCTCGTAGCCGTAGCGTTCCTTGTCGATCTTAGTGACAACAGCATCGGGGAAGTTGGCTCTCAAATAGTTGGCGATGGAAGCGGGAATGAGTGAGGCCGGTACGGCTGAGTACTTGCAGTCAACCTTGTCCCAAACACCGCTGTGGTCGAAGTCAATTTCTATTCCGTTGTCGAGGCGTACGTCATAGGTGGGGCGGAAGAAACCGTCTTTCTGAGCAAAGATGATTCTTTTTGCAGGGAAAGTCTTCTGAACAAAAACACGTGCTGTAGCGGGTAGTTGTGATGCGGAAATCACCACGTCGTCGTCAGCGTTACAAACGATAGCTTGCATCATCATGCAAATCAGGGCCATCAGGAAAATCTTAGTCTGTTTCATAATTGTTATTTTTTTTAATGGTTTTTATTTGTTTTGATATTGCAAAGTTAGTGGGAGAAATTGCATGTTCCAAACAAATAATAAAAAAATAGCAATGGATGTTGCGACAAGGGCGCCAGGATGCGACAAATAGCAGAAAAGCCTTAAAATTTGTCCGAACAGGCTTTCCTGAGTTCTATGTTAACCCCTTATTCAGACTAAAAAACGACGGTGGAGAATGAGCATGATTGGGTAGAATAGAGGAGGGGCTTGTTTCGAGTTCCTATGTTCTTACTTCTCGAAACAAGCCCCTCATCAGGAAAAGAGTCTCGAATAATAGTCGGGCTATTCAGGATTAGTGATGTCACGGAACTGGCCAGGCGACAAACCGATGGCTTCCTGAATCTTGCGCTGCAGCGTGCGCACACTGTTGAATCCCGAATCTTTGGCGATGGCGTCGATACTATAACCCGGATTGTCTTTCAGTGTTTTCAGGGCTCGCATCAGCCGCAAGAAGTCAAGATACTTATCTACGGAGTTGTAGATGGTCCTTGACCTGTACAAATCGGCAATGCGTGTCTGCGTGGTCCCCACCAGTTCGGCCACTTCTTTGATTCCGAACTCTGGTGGCAGCGGAATCTCCTCGCTTTCGATGCGTGTCTCGATGACGGCCAGCAGTTCCTCATCGCTGCGCAAGTCGGCCTGTGCCATAAACTCACGGTGGCGGCGGACCAGGTCTTTCAGCCATTCCACGCGCCTGCGTACATCATAATATATATCCACTTTCTCGGCAAGCATCATGTTACGGGCAATAAGTTTCTCATTGCCTTCGATGAGCCGTTTGTTCTCTTCTTTCAGCCGCACGATTTCCTCTTGTAGCAGCTCAATAGTTACTTTTTCTTCATTGTCCATGGCAATCGGTTGTGGTTGGCTCTACAAAAATAGTGATAATTTGCGAATGGAACAATAATTGGACCTATAAAATATTGTTAAAACAATAAAAGTGCAGAATCTGCGTTATGTTGATGTGTTCAGACGTGCTTACACGACAATTCTTGTGCTTTTGCTTGCCGTGATGGGAGCGAAGGCACAATATGACGTCAACTTCAGTCACTACTTCGACATGGAGCCGACGTTTAATCCTGCGTCGGTGGGTAAGCAACAGAAAATCAATGTCGTGGGAGCCTATGCGATGGATTTGGCTGGCTTTAAGCACAATCCGCAGACGATGTACATCGGGGCGGACATGCCTTTCTATTTCCTAAAGAGCTATCATGGCGGCGGCATCTCGCTGATGAGCGACAAGATAGGTCTGTTCACACACCAGCGGATAGCTGCTCAATATTCGTTCAAACTGAAACTGCTTGGCGGACAATTAGGAATCGGTGTGCTGGCAGGACTGCTCACGGAGGATTTCGACGGCTCTGGTCTTGAGTTGGAGGATCCCAGCGATCCGGCTTTCACGTCAGCCCAGATTAACGGCAATGGGTTGGATATCGGTGTGGGACTGTATTACACGCATGGTTCATGGTATGCCGGCGCATCGGTTCAGCACTTGAACTCGCCGCTTGTCGAGTTGGGCGAAACCAATGAGTTGCAGATAGATAAAACATATTATTTGACGGGTGGATACAATATTAAGCTGAGAAATCCGTTTCTAAAAATACACTCGTCTGTTCTAGGAAGGACCGACGGTGTGGGCTGGCGGGCAGATGTGACGGGCCGGCTGGTTTATACGAACGATAAAAAGAATATGTACGGAGGAATCTCCTACAGTCCCACCAATTCGGTGACGTTTCTTGTGGGAGGCTGTTTCCAGGGCATTCATCTGGGCTATAGCTATGAGGTGTATACCTCTGCGGTGAATCCGGGCAACGGCAGTCATGAGATTTTTGTCGGCTATCAGGTCGATATGAACTTCGTGAAGAGGGGAAAGAACAAGCACAAGAGTGTGAGACTACTGTAAGAAACGGCAAATGGAAAGTGAAAAGTGAATGAATTGAGATATGAAACGAACAATGATGAATAAAACAGTGGAAGGGCAGGTAAGAAGGCTTTTACCTTTTTGCCTACTTGCCTTTTTGCCTTTACTAATCGGATGTTTTGGCGGTAAGGCCGCATTGTCAGCCGGACGAGGCGGTGAGGTGACAGGTGTCGGCGTTGGCAAAGGCTTTACTGAGCCCACACCATTCGGCATGACGATGGTGAAGCGCGGATTCCTGAAGATGGGAATCGAGAACCAGGACAGCCTTTGGGGCATGCAGACTCCTGTGAAGGAGATCTCTGTCGACGGTTTCTGGATGGATGAGACCGAGGTCACCAATGCCAAGTACAAGCAGTTTGTACAGTGGGTTCGCGACTCTATTCTGCGTGAGCGCCTGGCCGATCCGGCCTACGGTGGCGACGAGTCGTACATGATTACCGAGGACAAGAACGGTGATCCGATTCCTCCGCGTGTAAACTGGAAGAAGTCTCTTCCCCGAAAGCCGAACGAGGATGAGCTGCGAGCCATTGAGAGTATGTATGTGACCAATCCCGTGACGGGCGAGAAACTGATTGACTACAAGCAGCTGAACTACCGTTATGAGATTTACGACT
The DNA here is from genome assembly GCA_016291595.1 of Prevotella sp. Classification (GTDB taxonomy): domain Bacteria; phylum Bacteroidota; class Bacteroidia; order Bacteroidales; family Bacteroidaceae; genus Prevotella. Next base: position 17,174 of record JAEEXN010000044.1, on the reverse strand, counting down.
ATACGGCAGCAGCCCTGCGCCGCAACCGCCTGAACCCCGAGGACCGCAATCTGAATACCGATATCACAGTGGATCCCGACGAGGTGGTGATGATATCGAAAGATACCGCATACGTGGATGACGAGGGTAATATCATCCGTCAGACCATCGACCGTCCGTTGAGCGGACCGTGGGATTTCCTGAATACGTATATCGTAAACGTGTATCCCGATACCACTTGCTGGGTGAACGACTTCCAGAACTCCGACAACGAGATGTATCTGCGCTATTACTTCAGCAATCCCGCCTACAACGATTATCCTGTTGTGGGTGTGACATGGGAGCAGGCCAACGCCTTCTGCGCATGGCGTACGGAGTATCTGTTGAAAGGACTGGGCGACGCCGCTCGTTTCGTACAGCGCTATCGTCTGCCGACAGAGGCAGAGTGGGAGTATGCCGCACGCGGAAAAGACGGTACGGAATTCCCATGGAACAACGAGAACATGGCCAGCGATAAAGGCTGTTATTATGCTAACTTCAAGCCCGACCGCGGTAACTATACCGAGGACGGCAACCTGATAACCAGTAAGGTAGGGGCTTATTCAGCCAATTCGAACGGACTGTACGACATGGCGGGCAACGTGGCTGAGTGGACCAGCACCATCTATACCGAGGGCGGTGTTGATGCTATGAACGACTTGAACCCGACGCTGAAGTATAATGCAGCCATCGAGGACCCCTATAAGCTGAAGAAAAAGAGTGTGCGCGGCGGCTCATGGAAAGACCCGGAGTCGTTCATTCGCAGCGCCTGGCGCTCATGGGAGTACCAGAACCAGCCTCGTTCCTTTATCGGCTTCCGCTGTGTGAGAAGTCTGGCTAACACATCAACGACAAAACAAAAAGCAACGAAGAAGAAAAAATGACAAGGTATAGCAAATTCAATATGATCTATCGTCTGCAGAAGTGGATGGATAGTGTTCCCGGCCAGACATTCCTGAATTATGCCTATAGCTGGGGTGCGGCCATCGTTATCCTTGGTACGCTTTTCAAACTGACTCATATTCCTGGCGCCAACTTCTGGCTGTTCCTCGGAATGGGCACTGAGGTCATTGTGTTCTTCCTCTCAGCCTTCGACCGTCCGTTCGACAAGACCACCGACGGTATGGAACTGGCTCGTCATACAGGTGAGGAATTCGAGGAGGAAGAGGCACAGCAAGCCGGGGAGCAGACCGGAGAGAAGCCTGAAGTGAAGGTGAGCGGTGCTACAGGAGGCACTATTATTATAGGTGGCGGTGGCCCGGCCACAGGCCAAGTGGCAGCCGCTCAGGCTGGCTCAGCCGGAATAGCAGGAGAGGCTGGCTTCCCCGGAACATCCGGAATGGCCGTCATCTCCGGTGTATCCGGAATGCCTGGTAGTGCAGCCGCAGCTCAGACCACAGAGCCCGTTGTTGCTCCGCCATTGACTCCCGATATGACTGATGCCACCAATGCCTATGTGGAAGAGCTGAAGAAACTGACCGAGGTGTTGGAGCGCGTTTCAGAGCAAAGCCGTCGTCTGACGACTGACTCTGAGGAGATGGAGAATCTGAACCGCACGCTGACAGGTATCTGCAAGGTTTATGAGATGCAGCTGAAGAGCGCCAGCTCGCAAATCGGAACAATCGACGAGATTAACGAACAGACCCGTAAGATGGCTGGTCAGATTGCTGAACTGAATAGGATTTACAAGCGCATGATTGAGGCCATGACGGTGAACATGCCGTTGGGCGCAAAACCAGTTACTGAATAATGGCAATCAAGAAAAGACCCATATCGCCACGCCAGAAGATGATCAACCTGATGTATGTCGTCTTGATGGCAATGCTTGCGCTGAACGTGTCGTCGGAGGTGCTCGACGGATTCTCTATTGTTGAGGAGAGTCTGCGCCGCACTACGGCCAACTCGTCGGCGGAGAACCAGGTGTTGTTTGGTGATTTTGAGGCACAGATGAAGAAAAACCCTGAAAAGGTGAGGAAATGGTTTGAGAAAGCCAGTACCGTGAAGCAGATGAGCGACTCGCTGTACAATATGGCCCAGCAACTGAAACTCGCTATTGTCAGGGAGGCTGACGGAAAGGATGGTGACCTTGAGCATATCAAGAACAAGGAAGACCTTGAGGCTGCAAACCAGATTATGCTGGCACCAGGTGTCGGAAAGGGAAAAGCTCTTTATGACGCCATCAACGATTTCCGCACGCGCATTCTCAACATGGTTACCGACGACCATCAGAAACAGGTCATCATGAGCAACCTCTCTACCGAACTGCCGAAAGATGCCCGCACAATGGGCAAGAACTGGCAGGAGTTCATGTTCGAGGATATGCCTGTCGCCGCGGCGGTGACGTTGCTCTCCAAACTGCAGAGCGATGTGCGCTATGCCGAGGGAGAGGTGTTGCACACGCTGGTATCGAATATCGACGTGAAAGATATCCGTGTGAACAAGCTCGACGCTTTTGTGATTCCTGAGAAGACCACACTTTATCCGGGTGAGACTTTCACCGCCAATATTGTGATGGCTGCCGTAGACACTACCATGCAGCCCGAGATATATGTCAATGGCGTGCGCATCAACAGTGGCAACGGACGCTATTCGTTCACGGCAGGTAGCGTGGGTGAGCATTCGTTCGGTGGTTATCTGCTGACGCATAATGCCGCCGGTGAGACCCTTCGTCGCGACTTCACGCAGAAGTACAGTGTGATTCCGGCACCCAGCGGGGCTACAGTCGCTGCCGACCTGATGAACGTGCTGTATGCTGGATTCCAGAACCCGATGAGTGTCAGTGTGCCGGGCGTACCTCAGAATGCCGTATCGGTGTCGATGAGCGGAGGCTCGCTGACAGCAAAAGGCAACGGTCATTATGTGGCTGTGCCGTCGGCAGTGGGTAAGGATGTCACCTTTACCGTATCGGCTAACGACAAAGGCCGTACGCGCCAGATGGGACAAGTCACCTTTAAGGTGCGCAAGCTGCCCGATCCGACACCGTATGTTGTCGTCGGTACCGACCGCTTCAAGGGTGGCGGACTGGCCAAGGCCTCGCTGATGGGACTGAACGGCATTGGTGCAGCCATCGACGACGGACTGTTGGATATCCCGTTCCGTGTGGTGAGTTTCGAGACGGTGTTCTTCGACAATATGGGAAATGCTGTGCCGATGGCCTCCGAGGGCGCCTCGTTCTCTGCCCGTCAGAAGGATGCGTTCCGCAAGTTGTCGCGCAACCGCCGTTTCTATATCTCGCATGTCACGGCCATCGGTCCCGACGGAATCACGCGTAAGCTGACGTCGGCCATGGAGATAGTGGTGAAGTGAGAGTGATTGATAATTCCTCATTGACAAGTGAAATATGATTAAGATATGGAGCAAATGATTCAGAATAGAAAAATATGGGCAATGGTAAAAGGCTTGCTGCTGGTTTGCCTTCTCACCTTTGTGCCTTATTATATGGTAGCTCAGCCGGCTGCCCGTCGTCAGGCAGAACAGCAGAAGGCGCAATCGACGAATTCCGGCAATGTGACCAACCGGGCCAAGATCTCTTTCCCCACGATGGCAAACATGTCGGAGGACGTAGTGTGGCGCCGCGACATCTACCGGCAGTTGAACCTTGAGGAGGATGCCAATGCCGGATTGTATTATCCCGTAGAGCCTACCGACGGTCAGATGAACCTGTTTACGAACATTTTCAAGCTGATGATGCGCGGTACCATCAGAGTGTACGAATACCGCATGGACGGCAACGAGGTGTTCAACGACTCTGCGCGTGTAAAACCGAAGGATTTTCTCGACAACTATCATATCTATTATGAGCGCACCGACCGTGGCGTGCATATCGACAACAGTGACATTCCGTCGCGCGAGGTGAAGTCGTACTATATCAAGGAGAGTGCCTATTACGACCAGCTTACATCGACTTTCCACCGTAAGGTGACTGCCCTGTGCCCCATCATGAGCCGTGAGGACGATTTCGGCGATGCCGCCACACAGTATCCGTTGTTCTGGGTGAAGTATGACGACCTGGCTCCTTATCTGGCCAAACAGACCATCATGACCAGTAACCTGAACAATGCCGCTACGATGAGTGTCGACGATTATTTCACACGTACGATGTACGACGGGAAAATCTATAAGACCAACAATATGTTAGGCCGCACGCTGGCACAGTATTGTCCTTCCGACTCGGCGATGGCCAAGGAACAGAGGCGCATCGAGGCCGAGCTGGTGGCATTCGAGAAAGGCGTGTGGGGCAATCAGGCCCGTAAAGACTCGCTCGACAGCATTGCGAAGGTCGGGAAAGACGTGAAGGCAGCCAAGGCTGTGAAGAAGAACCGCAGGGCTGGTGGCTCTGCTACACCTGCCAAGGTGAAGACCAAGCGGTCGTCAGGTCCTTCCTCATCGGGTTCCTCGTCGCCTGCACGCGTGTCTGTGCGCCGCCAGCGTCATTAATCAGAATGCCAGTAAGCGTCCGTTTGGCATATTTCTTTCGTGAAGTTTGTTGATGTAATATTGCCGTTGCCCCTCGAGGGGCTGTTCACCTATGTGTTGCCCGAGACACTGGCAGGCAAGGTGAGGTTCGGCATGCGCGTGCTGGTGCCGCTGGGCAAGAGCAAGCGATATACGGCCTTGGCCGTCAAGGTGCACGACCAGGAGCCTGATTTCAAGTGCCGCGCCATCATCGACGTTCTCGACGACGCTCCCGTGTTGCTTCCGCAGCAATACAGTTTGTGGCAATGGATAGCCGAATATTATCTCTCGCCCATTGGTGAGATTTTCAAGGCCGCTCTTCCGTCGGGCATGAAGTCGGAAGACGGCTATAAACCCAAGACAGAATTGTATGTTGGTCTGGCCGACCGGCTGAAGAATGAGCGGACGCTCCATGTGGCGCTCAACATGTTGTCGCGTGCCGCCAGCCAGCAGAAAGCCTTCGTTGACTATCTGGCGCTCTCGCATTGGGACTCCATCGAGGGTGACGTGTGTCGTGAGAAGACCGTCGAGATTACGCGCGACGAGCTGATGAACAGCAGCCATTGCACGGCGGCGGCCATCAAAAGTCTTGTCGACAGGCAGTTCCTGGTTACTTATGAGCGCGAGGTGGGACGCCTGAATGATGGCGGCGAACCGCATCTTGAGCGTGCCAAACCACTCAGTCCTGCCCAGCAGGAGGCTTACAATCAGATTCTCTTCCAGTTTCTCAGCAAGAATGTGGTGCTGCTTCACGGCGTGACGTCGAGCGGCAAGACCGAAGTGTATATCCACCTTATCCGTCAGGCTCTCGAGAAGAAACAGCAGGTGCTTTATCTGCTGCCCGAGATAGCGCTGACCGTACAGATGATGAACCGCCTGAAGCAGGTGTTTGGCAACCTGTTGGGCATTTACCACTCGAAATACTCGGATGCCGAGCGCGTGGAGATATGGCAGAAACAGCTTTCCGCCAATCCCTACGAGGTGATCCTTGGCGCCCGTTCGGCGTTGTTCCTGCCCTTCCAACGGCTGGGATTGATTATTATCGACGAGGAGCACGAGACCTCTTTCAAGCAGCAAGACCCCGCTCCGCGCTACCATGCGCGTAGTGCGGCGATTATGCTGCCCATGCTTAAAGGCGGGACTTTCCCCGGAGAGAAGAAGAGCGGTGCACCCTGCCATATTCTTTTAGGCACAGCCACACCCTCGATGGAGAGCTATTACAACGCGATGACCGGCAAGTACGGACTCGTACGCCTCGAAACGCGCTATCAGGACATTCAGCTGCCGGAGATACAGGTGGTCGACATCAAGGACCTGCAACGGCGTAAGATGATGAACGGACCTTTCTCGCCCCAGCTGCTGGCCGCCATGAGGCAGGCGTTGGAACAGGGTGAGCAGGTGATTCTGTTCCAGAACCGACGCGGTTTTGCGCCGATGATAGAGTGCCGTGTGTGTGGCTGGGTTCCGCGTTGTGAGCATTGCGACGTGAGCCTTACCTATCACAAGAACACCCATCTGCTCACTTGCCACTACTGTGGTGCCGTCTATCAGGTGCCCGAAGCCTGTCCGTGCTGCGGCAGTACCGACTTGCGCGGCCGTGGATACGGAACGGAGAAAATCGAGGACCAGATACGGGCTGTCTTCCCCGACGCCCGTGTGGCGCGTATGGACCTTGATACCACTCGCACGCGCAACGCCTACGAGCGGCTGATTAACGATTTCTCGGCAGGCCGCACCCATATCCTGATTGGTACGCAGATGATCAGCAAGGGACTCGACTTCGACCGGGTCAGCGTGGTGGGTATTCTCAATGCAGACAACATGCTCAACTATCCCGATTTCCGCGCTTACGAGCATGCCTTCATGATGATGGCGCAGGTGAGTGGCCGGGCAGGGCGCAAGGGCAGGAGAGGACTGGTGCTCCTGCAGACCAAGAACGCGCAGCTGCCCGTCATCGGTCAGGTGGTGCGCAACGACTTTGAGGGATTCTTCAACGACCTGCTTCAGGAACGGCGCGCTTTCCATTATCCGCCGTTCTGCCGTCTGATATACGTCTATCTGCGCCATCGTGACGACCAGGTGGTCGAGGTGGCTGCCCGGCAGATGGGCGAACGGCTGCGCCAGTGGTTCGGCACGCGTGTGTTAGGCCCCGACAAGCCTGCCGTTGCCAAGGTGAAGACCCTGCATATCCGCAAGATTGTGCTCAAGCTGGAGAACGGAATCGACATGCAGCGTGTGCGCGACTGCCTGCGGCTGGTGCAGCAGCAGATGCTCGACGACCGCCGTTTTGGTGCCGTACAGATACTTTATGATGTCGACCCGTTGTAGGGCGCAGCTTTTCTGCGGCAGTTCTGCAGGCTATTCCGTAAGTTTTTCCCATTCATGATGGCTCCTGCGTTTTCCGGGTAGCTTTCTACGTTTCCCCGAATAGCCCTTTGTGTTTCCTCGAGTAGCTTTCTGCGTTTCCCCGAGTAGCCTTCCGCGTTTTCCCGGGTAGCCTTCCGCAAAGAAGGAAGACACTGGGCAAACGTTTCCCGTTGCTTTTCCGCTGGCAAAATAGAAAATGCCCGGCAACCGAAGTTGTCAGGCATTCATTATGATGGTATTTTTCTGTGTTTACAGGGTCAGCTCCACACCAATGCCAACCACCTTGTTGGTACGTGTGAACGAGTTCTTGCCGGCAGGGATGTTGAGGCCAAGGCTCTGCATGTTCTGCTCGGGCGTGTCCATGTCGTAGTTCTCGTAGTTGGTCTGGAAATAAGCCACGTTGATTTTCACCTTGTCGCTAACCTTGTAGCCGGCACCGAGGCCGAATGTCCACGAGTTCACCACGAACGACATGTCGTTCATATACTGGTCGGTCAGTCCGTAACGTGTCAGCTGCACACCGCCGCTCACCTGCAGGCGCTTGTTGATGTCCCACTCGGCACCGCCCAGATACTCGTTCGTTCCGCCGTCGAGCAGTTTCTCGCTGTGCTCATACCAGTGGGCGTCGGTATCGAAGAAGTGGTGGTAGCCGGCGTTGAGGCGTACGCTGGGAGTGATGGACCACTGAGCGCCGAGAGCCAGTTGTGCGGGCGCATCCTCGGGCACGCTTGTTCCGTTCACATACTTGTTCGTGGCGGAGATGACCGAAGCCTCCTTCAGGTCGGAGTTGTTCTTCATGCGCATGCGGGTCTTGAACTCATACTTGGCGGCAAAATTGAAATTGCCCGTCTTATAGTCGATGCCGATGACGGGAGCAATGCCCCAGCCGCTCTGGTCCGACTTCAAATTCACGCCGTTGGTGTAGGGAGCGAGAGTCTCGGCACTGGCCTCCAGCGATTCTGCGGTAGCCTTCAGCTGGTCGCCCTTAGCCTTCAACTCTTGTCCTTGTGCAACCAGCTCCTGCACTTTCGGCTGCTGCATGGCTTGCTCCTGAGTCATTCCGGCAGCCATATAGGCCTGCACATACTGGCCGATACCATCCTGCACCTGCTGGCCGAGAGCTGAAATCTTACCGCCCGCGTCGACCAGCCCGTTGGTGACACCGAGGAAATACTCGGGCAGCGTCATGCCTTGAGTGCCGTTCATCACGCGGATGTTGTTCAGACGGGCCTCATAGCTGGCAGTACCGTAGAGCAGTCGCAGACCACCGTACACCGACAGGTGCTCACCAATCTTTCGCGCGGCACCAATCTGGAAACCGAAATAATACTGCTGGCCTTTCATGTAGCCGTCTACATCGTAGCCCGTCACATTGGGCACGCTGGCTCCGAGTTGGCCAATCTGGCTGTTCAGGGCGGTGGAGACACCGATGAGGCGGTTGGCAATGGCACCTACCACAGTCTCGAACGAGCCTATGCCCTTGTCGAACTCACACTTTCCGCCGCCGCCAGGCACCGAGAAATTGAACTGGAACGACCAGTCACCTTTATTATATGCGGCCTGAAGAGAAGGGATGAAAGGCGCGTTGGCCACACCCTCGAACTCTTTCGTATCAAGTCCGTTATTCTTTGCACCAAGTTTAAAAAGCTGATTCTGAGAAGTTATCGTTCTGGTCTGATGGGCATACTGCCAGTTGAAACCCAAGTGCAGGCCCTCGCCAAGGAAGATAACACCAGCGGGATTGCTGTAAACACCGTCAAGTCCGATGGCACCATCGCGTGCGGGATTCCTTAAAAAAGCTACGCTCTGATTCGTGTTGGTAAGTATTCCTCCAGCCTGAGCAGCCATCCCGGCTGTCAGTACTAATGCCAAACAAGCAAATTTTAATTTATTCATCTTAAAATATCTTTATAAAAGTGGTTGCAAAGTTACATATATTGTCCTGTATTTCATTGTTTAGGCACACAGGATTAACAAAAATTAATTAATATTCGCACAAAAACTGCTCAAATGTGCAATTGTGTGCAATAATGCAAAGAACTGAAGCTCTCGGGGCGTTGCTCACGAAGATTTCCTGTTTGCGATACTGCATACGGAACAAAACTCCGTCTTTCCCAGCCCTCTCTTATTACTTGTCTTCCTCGCTCTTCTCCTCGTCTTTTTTCTTCAGTTCAGGATAGATGATACGCGTATGGTAGATGGATTTCAGCCGGGTGGTGAGCACCTGCTTGGCTGTAGAGATGTCGTGGAAGGTAATCGGGCAGTCGGTGAAGTAGCCCTCCTTGACTTGTGTGTCGATGATTTTGTTCACCAGGTTGCTGATGCTCTCCTCGGTATACTCGGGCAGCGAGCGCGAAGCGGCCTCCACCGAGTCGGTCATCATGAGGATTGCCTGCTCGCGTGTGAAGGGATTCGGGCCGGGATAAGTGAACAGCGCGTCGTCCACCGGCTCGTCGGGATGCTCGTTCTTGTATGAGATATAGAAGTATTTGGTTTTTCCCGCCCCGTGGTGCGTCAGGATGAAGTCGGTAATGACGCGTGGCAAGTCGTATTTCTCGCCCAGTTTCAGTCCCTCCGTCACGTGGTTGATTACCATCTGGGCAGCTTCCGGCCGCGGCAGCTTCTCCAGCGGGTTCACGCCCACCTGGTTCTCGGTGAAGAAGGCGGGTTCTTCCATCTTTCCGATGTCGTGGTACAAGGCTCCCGTACGCACCAGCTGGGTGTTGGCGCCAATCTTGTCGGCAATCTGTGAGGCGAGGTTGCTCACCATAATCGAGTGCTGGAAGGTGCCGGGCGCCGTCTCGCTCATCTTGCGCAACGGGTCTTTGCTGGTGTTCGACAGTTCGATGAGCGTGACGTTCGAGATGAATCCGAACATCTTCTCCACCAGATACATCAGCGGGTAGGCAAACAGCAGCAGGATGCCGTTAATCACGAGATAAGTATAGATGCTGTGGTCCATCGTGAAGATGCTGTTGTCCTGCATCAGCTGCAGGGCAAGATAGACGGCAGAGCTTGTCAGCGTGACCAGCAGGGCGGTCTTGAACAGTTGCGCGCGTTGTGACAGCTCGCCCAGCGAATAGATGGCCACCAGACCCGATGTGATCTGGATGATGATGAACTCGTACTGGTATTTCACGGCCGCCGCACAGAGCAGTACCGTTGTGACGAGCGAGATGAAGGCCGTCCGTGAGTCCATGAACACCTGTACGAAGATGGGGACGATGGCGAACGGCAGCACATAGACGCTCAGGATGTTGTGCCTCATCATCAGCGACACCAGGATGGGGAACACCGTGATGAGCACATAGAGCATGGCCGTGTTGCGCGTCTTCTCGAAGTATTCTTTCCGGTAGAGAGCCAGATAGAGCGTGTAGAGAATAATCAGGATGGCCACGAACAATGTCTGTCCCAGAACGGTCGACGTAATCTCGCTGGAGTTGGCGCTGCGCCGTTGCATTTCCTTCTCGAATGAGTTCAGCACCCGGAAGGCGTACTCGTCAACAATCTCGCCGCGGTCGATGATTTTCTGGCCGCTCAGCACCATGCCGCTGGCCAGTGGGATGCCCGCCATGAGGTCGTTCAGCTCGGTCTCGCTGCGTTCCTTGTCGTAAATCAGGTTCGGCGTGATATAGTTGTTCAGGTTGCATTTCTGCAGGACAGCCTTCTGAGGCGCCAGCTTCTCGTCGTTGAGCAGCTGCTCGTAGGCCCCGATGGTCGAGTAGATGCAGTTGATCATCAGGCTGGTGGCGTTCTTGCCGCTGATGATTCTCACCATGTTGGTGCTGTCCTTGTTGATTTCCGAGAACTCGGGCGCCGCCATGATGCCGGCCTGATAGATGCGGTGCAGCCGGTCGGCGATGGTGTTCACGTAGTCGTACGACAGTCCGGGAATACCGTCTTTGAAATCATTCCTGAACTCGGCAATCTTCTCCTTCTCCACGTCGGTGGCATAGGCGTAATACGGCTCAAACTCGTCCGACAGACTGTCGCGCTCGGCCTTGATGGCCTCGTCGGTCTTATAGATGGGGAAGTCGAACTTGGTGATGAACGAGCCATACATCCATGGCTTGCCGATATCGTAGCGGAACTGCGGTCCGCTGTTGCGCGGCAGGAACCATACAATAATCGCTACGGTGATGAATATCAACAGTACTTTGCTCAGCAGATTGCGCCAGAAATTGCTGTCTTCGATGTTGAATTTGCTCATGATTTCTCTTATTCTTCTGTTTACTTTGCGAAAATACAAAAAAAATACGCTAATATGCAAAAAAAACTGTAATTTTGCACCAAAATTATTAAAATAAATGGTAGAAAGAAAAGTTAGGGTGCGTTTTGCGCCCAGTCCCACTGGGGCTTTGCATATTGGCGGAGTGCGCACCGCTCTGTTCAATTATCTCTTCGCCCGTCAGCATGACGGCGATTTTGTTTTCCGTATTGAGGACACCGACTCCAACCGTTTCGTTCCCGGAGCTGAGGAGTATATCATAGAGTCATTCCGCTGGTTAGGCATCAAGTTCGACGAGGGTGTTACCTTCGGCGGCGACAAAGGGCCGTACCGTCAGAGCGAGCGCCGCGAGATCTACAAGCAGTATGTCAGTCAGCTGCTCGAGGAAGGCAAGGCTTACATCGCTTTCGACACCCCCGAGGAGCTGGAGGCCAAGCGTGCCGAGATACAGAACTTCCAATATGATGCCCGTACGCGCGGCATGATGCGCAACTCGCTCACCATGAGTGCCGCCGAGGTAGAGGAGGAGATGGAAAACGGCAGCCAGTATGTGGTGCGTTTCAAGATTGAGCCGGGCCGCGAGGTGCTGGTCAACGACATGATTCGCGGCGAGGTGCGCGTGAAGAGCGACATCCTCGACGACAAGGTGCTCTTCAAGAGTGCCGACGAGCTGCCCACCTACCATCTGGCCAATATTGTCGACGACCACCTGATGGAGATTACCCACGTCATCCGCGGTGAGGAGTGGCTGCCCAGCGCTCCGCTGCACGTGCTGCTCTACGAGGCTTTCGGCTGGCAGGACACCATGCCCCGCTTCGCCCATCTGCCGCTGCTGCTCAAGCCCGAGGGCAAGGGCAAGCTGTCGAAGCGCGACGGCGACCGCCTCGGCTTCCCCGTGTTCCCCTTGGAGTGGCACGACCCCAAGACGGGCGAGGTGAGCTCGGGCTACCGTGAGAGCGGCTATTTCCCCGAGGCCGTCATCAACTTCCTGGCCCTGCTGGGCTGGAACCCCGGTACCGAGCAGGAGATTTTCTCGCTCGACGAGCTGGTCAAGGCCTTCGACATCAGCCGCTGCTCGAAAGCCGGTGCCAAGTTCGACTATCAGAAAGGCATCTGGTTCAACCATGAGTATATTCTGCGCAAGAGCAACGAGGAGATAGCACAGCTCTTCGCTCCCATCGTGGCCAACAACGGCGTCGACGAGTCGATGGAGCGCATCACCAAGGTCGTCTCCATGATGAAGGACCGTGTGTCGTTCGTCAAGGAGTTGTGGCCCCTGTGCTCGTTCTTCTTCATCCCGCCCATGGAATACGACGAGAAGACGCGCAAGAAGCGCTGGAAGGAAGACTCAGCGCAGGCTATGACCGAGCTGGCCGACCTGCTGGAGACCCTCGACGACTTCTCGCTCGAGAACCAGGAGCGCGTGGTTGAGGCTTGGATTGAGGAGAAAGGCTACAAGCTGGGCAACATCATGAATGCCTGGCGGTTGACGCTCGTCGGCGAGGGCAAAGGCCCCGGCATGTTCGACATCTCCGCCTTCCTGGGCAAGGATGAGACGCTGCGCCGCATGCGTCGCGCTGTCGGGAAACTGGGATAATCCTGCAAGCCGTCTGCCAGCCGCCGCCGCGTTCCCAACGCAGTTGTCAGCTGGCAAGACTCCTGACTCCCGACATCTATTTCTTAACTTTTTAAACTCCTAACTATTTAACTGGCAAAAGGATGTACAACATTGCGATTTACCTCTATCTGACAGGCGTAGCCATTTTGAGCCTGTTCAACGAGAAAGTGCGGAAGATGTGGCGTGGAGAGCGCGAGGCCTTCTCCGTGCTCAAAAAGCAGGTAGACCCCAATGCCCAGTACGTCTGGGTGCATGCCGCCTCGCTGGGCGAGTTCGAGCAGGGGCGCCCTATCATGGAGCGCATCCGCCGCGACCACCCCGAGTATAAGATTCTGCTCACCTTCTTCTCGCCTTCCGGCTACGAGGTGCGCAAGAACTACGAGGGAGCCGACATCATCTGCTACCTGCCGCTCGACACCATCACCAACGCCCGCCGCTTCCTGCGGCTCATCCGCCCGTGCATGGCGTTCTTCATCAAATATGAGTTCTGGTACAACTACCTGCACATCCTCAAGCATCGCAACGTGCCCGTCTACAGCGTGTCGAGCATCTTCCGTCCCGGCCAGATATTCTTCCGCTGGTACGGCCGTCAGTACGGGCGAGTGCTGAAGTGCTTCACCCGCTTCTTCGTGCAGAACGAGATCAGCCGCGAGCTGCTGGCCACCATTGGCATCACCAACGTGGAGATTTCCGGCGACACCCGTTTCGACCGTGTGCTGCAGATCAGGGACGCCGCCAAGCAGCCGCCCGTGGTCGAGGCCTTCGTCAAGGATGCCCCCCGCGTGTTCGTTGCCGGCTCATCGTGGCCGCCCGACGAGGAGATTTTCCTCAGGTATTTCAACGAGCACAAGGACTGGAAGCTCATCATCGCCCCGCACGTCATTGGCGAGGACCACTTGCAGCAGATAGAGAAACTCCTGGAAGGCCGCAAGGTCATTCGTTATAATGAGGCCGAGAAAATGCTCAACGCCGCCACTTCGGGTGAGAAGGATTCGGCGCTCAACAACTCTGAAGTCCTCATCATCAACTGTTTCGGACTGCTCAGCAGCATCTACCGCTATGCCGACGTGGCTTATGTGGGTGGAGGCTTCGGCGTGGGCATCCACAATCTGCCCGAGGCAGCCGTGTGGAGTGTGCCCGTCTTCTTCGGTCCCAACAACGCCCGTTTTCAGGAGGCTCAGGACCTGAAGCAGAACGGCGGAGGCATCGAGATTACCAGCTACGAGGATTTCCAGTCTGGCATGAGCCATTTCATCGCCCAGCCCGAAACCATGAAGAGTCAGGGCGAGCAAGCCGGCCAATACGTGATGGGCCGCGCTGGTGCCACCGACAAAATCCTGGCTTCCGTAGGACTGTAAGAATACTTGCCTTCCTTTTGACTATCAAAAGCTCGCCTTCCTTCCAACTATCAAAGGCTTGGCTTCTTTCAAAACCATCGTCCAATTTTGTTTTCCGGAAACCATGAAGAATCAATTTTGGATTACTTTCAGGCAGTTTGTGCTTTTCCTGTCGCCGCTGGCGATAGGCTTGAGACGGTATCAGCAAGGCCGCTATCTTTCCCGTCCCCAACAGCAGTTATAGTATATCCATTATGAATACATTATTTAATCAGAAAAAGGCAGCCTTTCTGCTGCTCCTGCTTGCCGCCGGCAGCATCTTCAGTCGTGTGACGGCACAGACGCACGACCGTTTTGCCAATTTTGCCCGTTACCAGTCAGCCAACCAGGCTGTGGGCCTGCCCGCCGAGGGCGAGAAGCGCGTGGTGCTGATGGGCAACTCCATTACCGACAGCTGGCCCAAGACGAGGCCCGAGTTCTTCGCCGCCCATCCCTACCTGATAGGGCGGGGCATCAGCGGTCAGACCAGCTACCAGTTCCTGCTGCGCTTCCGTCAGGATGTGGTCGACCTGCATCCCACGATAGTGGTCATCAACTACGGCACGAACGACATCGCCATTAACACGGGTCCCTACGATGAGGACAAGACCTTTGGCAACGTGTTGTCGATGGTCGATATAGCCCGCGCCAACGGCATACGGGTGGTGCTCGCCAGTTGTCTGCCTGCCGCAGGCTTCCGCTGGCGTCCTGAGGTTACCGACGCGATGGAGAAGGTGAGGAGCCTGAATGCGCGTGTCAGGGCGTATGCCGAGAAGGAGGGCATCCCGTATATCGACTATTTCAGCGCGCTGGTGTCTGCCGACGGTACCCAGATGCGGGCGGAATATGCGAAAGACCAGCCCGCCATCCATCCCAACGCCGCCGGCTACCAGGTGATGGAAGCCTTGCTGCTGAAGGCCATCGAATAGGGCGCTTTCCCCTTCGTTGTGACAGTTTTTTGGCGTGTTCTTTTTGTTTGTCGCATCCGGCGGCTGTTGTCGCAACAAGTGCAGCCGAAATAGTGCGAAATTGTTGTTTTGCTATCCAGAATGTGTCTATCTTTGCCATGTGAAAAGAAAAAATAGAACATTAAAATAGCAACAATTATGAAGACAAAGATTCACGTACCAGTATCAACGAAGGATGTAACAACCAAGTTCAACAACACAAAAAAGAGTTTCCTGATGGCCACAGCCATCGCCCTTTGCGGCACTGCCCTCACGCTGTCGTCGTGCAATATTAATGATGCCGTCGACGAGATTGTCGACCAGATGCTCGAGGGAGCCGAAGACAGGGCGGCAAGGGCAGAGGCCACCTACATGGTCGACCTGGGCGCCAACACGCTCGAGCTCGCCAAGGTGAAAGTCATCTACGTCGACGGGAACCACGAGGAGAAGTCGGAGTACATGACCTCGACCCATTGGGAGCTGAGGCGCAAGGTGAAGGCTTCCGAGATGCCCGCAGACTTCATGCTGAAGGTGGTATTCGAGGAGCGCCCCGACGCCTCCATCGACATGAACAAGGACTATGAGTTCGGGTGCGTCTCCCGCATTCCCTTCGTAGTCTACAACAGCAGGGGCTTCATCATTGCCTCCCATCCCGGCGCATTGGCGGTCACCGACGGCAAGCACCCCGTCATCCGTGGCGATCAGGTCTCCGGCTGGTGGCTTGCCTACGAGATGGGCATCAACCCCGACAAACTCATCAACTTCGACAAGAAGAACCTCTCTATCCGCGAGGACCGCGCAGTCCTCAACAAGTGGACCTACAAATATCCTTATCCTAACTGACAGCTTCCCTCATCGGGAGCAGAGGGACAAGAGAGAGAGGCTGCAGGCGGGGGGCAACTCCTGTCTGTAGTTTTTTGTGGCATCACGGTGTGTCGGCTCTGCCGGACCACACGATTTCCGCAGCCCCCATAAGAAAACAGCCGTAAGGAATCGCTTCCTCACGGCTGTTTGCTTGATGTCAGACCTTCGGCAGGCCTTATCCCATTAGAATCTATAGGCGAGGCCCACGCAGAGGCACAGCTGGCCGTCGTCCATGAACTGGTATTTCAGTTCGGCATTGAGGGCGAGCTTCGAGGTAATGTCTAACTGTGCACCGCCACCCAGGTTGAAGAATACGTCGCCGTCAGAGGCAGAGCCTTCCACTTTCACGTCGCCATACGAGATGCCAGGCAAGTCAACCTTCGCCTTCATGTAGCCGATACCAGCCAGCGGATAGAGCTTGAATTTGTCAGCCAGTCCTACCAGGTAGTGGGCGTTGGCCTGAATGTCCCATGCAGAGACGTTGTCCTTCTCCAGGAAATAGTTGAAAGCCACCTCAGCGCGAATCGGGTCGGTGATGTTGTACTGTCCTTTCACGCCGATGCCCAGCATCTCCATGTCGAAACCGTAAGAGAGATTAGCACCAAGGGCCACGTCGCCTTTACTCTGAGCCATAGCACCCAAGCTGAAGAGTGCCACACACAATGTCAAAACAAATTTTTTCATTTTCAATACATTTTAAAGTTAAACAAGAAATTTTTGCAAATGTAAATAAAATATTCGACGATACCAACACATTTGCCACTTTTTCTGCCCGCAACCCGTCAAAAAGATAGTTATGATGGCTCAAAGTGATGTTCGGTGCGCGCCGGAAGCTACTCCACGGCGCCCGAGGGCGCGGCGGGAGAAATACAGTTAACAGTTAATAGTTAACAGTTAATAGTTGTGGGGGCTACCGGTAACTGAATCAGCAAGACGGTCAGCTCTCTCGGCAAGACGGTCAGCTCTCTCGGCAAGACGGTCAACGAAAACAGGAAAAGGTTAGCTTTTCTCAGCAAGACGGTCAACGAAAACAGGAAAAAGTCAACTTTCTCAGGCCGGCGAGTCAGTTTTTTCCGTACAAAAAGGGCTTGCCTCTCCGATAGACTCTTCGGAGGATTCCACGGTAGACATGCTTATTATCAGCAATTTACGAAAACTTACCAACTTACCAACCTACCAACCTACCGAAAACTAATGATATAATTAGTTATTTATATATATTATTATAATAATATATATAAATAAAATATATTTCAATTGCAAATTACGTTTCTTGCGTTTTAAAATACGTTTTTCGGTAA
>JAEEXN010000137.1 GCA_016291595.1 Prevotella sp. | reverse complement strand
TTCTGCACTTCGGTATTCTTCTGCAGCAAGTCGTAGAACGATGCGTTGCGGTCTCCTCCGCCCGAGATATGCAGTCCGGCAGAGAAGAGTCCCACGTAGTCGAAGTCGTTGGGATAGCGCTTGGTGATGGCGAACGTGTGGCCGCCACCCATCGACAGTCCGCATACGGCGCGGTTCTTCTTTCCTTTTGCCGCTTTATAGTTAGCCTCTATGTAGCGCACAATATCCATAAAACTCTCATCCATCGTGGCTGCGGGCTTCGTGGCATGATTCAGACTGCCCATGAATGAGGGCTGGTACATGCCGCGGCTCCACTCGCCGGGTGCTGCCTGACAGTCTACATTGCCGTTGGGCATAACGACAATCATCGGTTTAGCCTTCCCCGTAGCGATGAGGTTGTCCATAATCTGGGCGGTGCGGCCGAGAGTCGTCCATGCTTCCTCGTCGCCACCGGCACCATGAAGCAGATACATCACGGGATAGTTGCGTCCGCGCTCGTAGCCGGCAGGAGTATAGACGGTGAGGCGGCGCTTCATCTTCAGCGTCGGACTATCGTACCACACCTTACTGACGTTGCCATGAGGAACCTCGTTCACGCGGTAGAGGTCGCCGCAGTCGCCTTTCTCATGACTGATGATGAAAATGCTGGTGAGCGATGCCACGTCGCGGCTGATGTACACGTTGGCGGGGTCGAGCATCTTCATGCCGTTCACTTGGAACGAATAGTTGTAGAGCTCAGGGGCGAGGGGAGCGGTGGTGAAGGTCCACACCCCGTTCTTGCCTTCCTTCAGCTCGGCTGGCTGTGACGAAAGAAAATCGCCTGAAACGGTGACGCGCGATGCTTTGGGCGCGAAGATGTTGAAGGTGACACTATGGTCGGGATTGATAACGGGTGATTGTACTTGTGATCCACTCCAGAGCGCCTCTTGTGCGCTGGTGGCCACGATGCCTGCGAGGCAGAGAATGATGGTTAAGAATGTTTTTTTCATGTTGTTAGTGGTTTATCTTTTGCAAAGATAATGTAATTCGGCCAAAGCTCCAAATTTTTTAGTCCTGTGAATCATGTTACCATGATGCGGAATGAGAAAAGGCTGATTGTGAATGGAGAGAAGAAAAAGAAGGCTCCTTCAGTCCCACTCTTGAGCCCTCTCTTCAATTTGAGACGCATCAGGGTAAGACAGAAGGAGCAACAAATAGGTGATGAGCTTATCAGTCTCCCATGACCTCGGCAACACGCTTCTCCAGGTTCTCCTCGCCCCAGATGTTACGGCCCACGATGGTGCCGTCTTTGGTAACGAGCAGCGTGAAGGGAATGCCCTTGATGTTATAGGCAGAAGAAGCTGCGCTATCCCAACCTTTCAGGTCGCTCATCTGCGGCCAGGGCAACGCGAGGTCCTTAATAGCCTTCAGCCATGCCTCTTTCTTCGAGTCGAGAGACACGCCCACCACACCGAATCCTTTGCTCTTGTATTTCTCGAGAATTCGCTTGACGCCGGGGATGGAGGCACGACAAGGTCCGCACCACGATGCCCAGAAGTCAACCAACGTGAGTTTGTTCTTCTTGATATACTGCGACAGACTCACCTTCTTTCCCTTCTCGTTAGGCATCGTCAGGTCGATATACGGTTCGCCCTCGGCAGTTTTGACCTCTATCTCCTGGTTCTTGCGCATCTGGATTACGTCGGGGTGGTTGTCCCACTTGGATGGAATCTCGGTCATCATGCGAGTGATATCTTTCTTGTCGAACACGACGGCACGCTCACTAAAGAGGTTGATGCCGATGATGTTGTCGAGGTTCTGCTCGGCAAACTCCTGCTCGAACTTGATGATTCCCATCTGCTCCGCATTTGCTTCCTTGTCTTTCTCCGCACGCTCCGCCTCTCTCAGATTCGTGTCCATAGCAGCCGTGCGCAGGGCGATGACCTTCTGCATCTTCTCGAGATACTTATCCGTCATCATCTTATAGATCATGTTCAGCGGCGAGCCGAAGGCAAAAAGCTTCGTATGGTCTTTCGAAAGTGTTACTCTCAGGTCGGCTCCCGGCTCTGCATACAGCTGCACCTGGATAGGCAGGTTGATGTCGTTCATTCCCGGATAAGCGGCAACAAGAGGGTATTGGGTGGTGGATTCGTTGATGGGAACAACAAACTCGAACTTACCGTCTTTCACAACGGTTGAGTCGAGGACATTGTCGCTCCAAGCTACAGAAAGACGTACCATCTTTCCATCGTTCAAGCCATCGGTCGTTCCGTGAATCTTACAAGGTTGCTGGGCAAATCCTGAAGCTGTGCAAAGAAGCAACAGTAATGAGATAATAAACTGTTTTTTCATATTGGTTGATATTGATTTTCTGCTATTATCATGAATTCTTATCTTATCGTGCTCATCAATATGCCTACAGCTTCTTGCCGGTAAGCACGTTTTCCAACATGGCTTTCGCATTCTTGTCGCTGGGGCGGAGGGCATCACCCTCGGCGATGGTACCGTCGGCATTGAGCACGATGAAGCGTGGAATACCCGCAATACCCATCTTCTCCTGGAGGAATTTCTGGTCTGTCTTGGTGAGAATGAATTGTGCCCATTCGGGGTTGTCTTTCTTCACCTTGGCTTTCCATTTCTCAATATTGTCGTCGAGTGAGAAGCTGATAAACTGGATGCGTTCATCGTTTTTATACTCCTGATACAATTTCTCGAAGAAGGGAATCTCCCAAACGCATGGGTGACACCATGTTGCCCATACATCAATGTAGGTGAACTTACCCTTACAGATGTCCTTCAACTGTACCTGCTTGCCATCGGGGAGGTCGAGGGTGATGTCTGGCGCTGGGATGCCGGAAGCAGTCTTCTCTTTCGCCTTTTTTACTTCCATGAATTGCTTATACATTCCATCAGCGATATTTGCATGCTCACCGGCAAACTCGCGGAAACGTTTGGTGAATTCCTCAACGTTTCCCGTGCCGTCACCGTAAGTATAATAGTTCTGTCCGATAATCTGTACCATCTGTTTGCGAAGGTTGGGGTTGGTGACCATCTGCTTGGTCAGATCCATCAATTCATAGCAATAAGCCTCATTATTGCCTTTCATCTCACTCTTGGTCTTGTTGAGGAGGGTCCAAAGCGAGAGATTCGTCTGGTAGTTGATGGCGTCGTTCACATCAAGGTCGTTCAACAACTCTTGCAATTCGGCATTCGTCCTGCGGTCGATTTTCTTGCTCTCGCAGTCGTCAGCAATGAGTCGCACCTTCAGCCATTTATATTCAGCAGCAGCCAAATCACTGTAATAGCTGCGCAGTTTCTTGTCCTTTATCTTAGGCAGCAAGGCTTTCACCTTGGCGTTTTCTTTCTCTAACAGGGCACGGTACTCTGCGTTTGGCTTACGCATGGAGGGATCCATAGGGTCGTAGTTTACCATGTCAAAAGATTTCGCCTTTTGGTTCAGAAAGCGGCAAACATCTGTGTTGGGAGCCTTAAAAGCAACCTGTAAATCACCGTCAACCTTTGTGATGGTCATCTCCACCGTCTTCCCTTTTACCAATTGTGCGCCCAGGGTTCCTTTCTCTCCTACATAGATAATCACATCAGCCGTCGGCTGAGTCATTTCCATGTCGAACGTAAATGTGCCGTCGGCATCAACACTTAGATCGTGGTACTGCGAATACATGATGTTTCCATCGGGTGCATAATTCAAGGCAATGTCTTCCTTCATATTCACCAGCTTGCCTTTCAGCAACTGTGCCTGTGTCAACTGTGGCATTACCAGAAAGAAGGCAACTGCCATGATTCCGAATAGTTTTGAATATTTCATGTTAGTCAAAGGTTAAAATAAAAGTTTCTTTTAACCGCTAATACGCAGACACTTGGAAAGTGTGTAACAAAAAAACTACTTTTTCCTCTTTTTTCTTTATACTTTACAATAAAATAACTGTTTTTGTAGCGGAAATATCATGAGAGATGGTAATAACGGAATCAATTTTTAATGATTTCAAGCGTGGAAGCATTGACAGTCTCTATGCCGAGGCGTGGTCACCACTGATGGCATACGCCGCCCGTGTGTTGGGCGACCGATATGCTATGATGGCCGAGGATTGTGTACAGGAGACCATCATCAAGGTTTACGACACGCGTGCCACGTTTACCTCTGCGTTCCAGATGAAGGCTTTTCTCTTCACCTGCCTGCACAACCAATGTGTATCGATCATGCGTAAGGGCAAAACGCAAGACCGTTATATGGCCAACCTCTTCCCTCATGAGCCTATAGAACCTGAGATTTCCGCAGCTATGATTGAGCAGGAGGCGCTCGATATGCTGCATGCCGCCATCAACGAACTGCCCGACGAACTGCGCCAAGTGTTCGAGCTGAACTACGAACAAGGGCTGCGAAATGCCGAGGCAGCACATCTGATGGATTTGTCTCTGAACGGTTTCAACAAGCGTAAGGCCAAAATGATTAACATCCTGCGCGACAAGTACAAGGGTAACGAAACCATGCTCCTGCTCAT
The DNA here is from genome assembly GCA_016291595.1 of Prevotella sp. Taxonomy (GTDB): domain Bacteria; phylum Bacteroidota; class Bacteroidia; order Bacteroidales; family Bacteroidaceae; genus Prevotella. The sequence continues at coordinate 502 of JAEEXN010000137.1, read as the reverse complement.
CACGGTGTTATTCTCTTGAGGATAGCATTTTTCCTAATGGCAGCTGAGCGCAAAATAATGGGTATAATTCTTGGTTTTGTCTCAGTTTTTTTGTACCTTTGTAAAAGAATTCTCTTCACCATTACTGTCTTGGTGGAAGGCTTTCAAATACGGCAACTAAGACTTTTTTGAAACTATCACTACAGTGAGAGAGTCCTATCACTGGAGTGAGAGAAAGCTATCACTGGAGTGAGAGGATCCTTTCACTGGAGTGATAGACTCTTAATTTATACCTGATTGTACCCTAAACGATGGCTGCATGTACCTCAAACAGTGGCTGAATGAACCACAATTCATGCCTGATGGTTCCTAAGGTAAGCCCAACGAATGCTCACCAGTCTCTTTTCTTTGCCAAAACTCTCACAAGAAATAAGCTAAAGTGGAATCTGACTCTTTGAACACTTAGTGGAACATCTGGCTGCGCCTCCAAATCAATGAAAGACAAGTTTGCCACCCTGTCGTT